>JBEIFN010000017.1:0-18703 GCA_040382435.1 Alphaproteobacteria bacterium | reverse complement strand
GGGTCGTGCTGCAGAGCGGCCAGCGGCTCGTCGTGCAGGCCCACTACATCAACGCGACCGCCACGCCGATGCTGGTGCGAGATGAGGCCCAGTTCGAGATCGTCCCCGAGGACCAGGTGACCACGTGGGCCGCGCCGATGGCGCTCAACGGCGACGCGTTCCGCATCCCGGCCGGCACCTCGGACTACGCGTTCGACTTCGGCTGCACCTGGGACCAACCCGAGCCGGTCGACGTCCTGTTCATCGGCGGTCACATGCACGAGTGGGGCAAGGCGTTTTCCACCGCGATCACCCGCAGCGGCGAGACCACCCCGACCCCGCTGTGGGACGAGCCCGTGTGGGACCCCGTCTACCGCGACGCGCCGGCGATCCAGTCGTTCGCGCCCGGCGAGCTGACGATCCAGCCCGGTGACCGCCTCACCACCTCGTGCTCGTGGTTCAACGATCAAGCCGAGGACCTCGTCTTCCCCCACGAGATGTGCGTGACCTTCGCGTTGGTCTACCCGGCCAAGCTGCCTTGGATCTGCAACAATGGCAACTGAACGCCGCCTTTGGGCCGGCGTCCTCGCGCTGTGGGCCGCGTGTGGAGAGGAGCCGGCTGCGGCCCCCACGTTCACCGAGGTGCAAGACGGAGCACTCCGCGGCTGCGCGTTCTCGACCTGCCACGGCGGGGGCACCGGAGGGCTGTTGCTCGACGGTACGCCCGAGGACCTGACGCGTCTGATGGAGGGGAACAGCGCCTCGGGCGTTCCCTACGTTGTCCCCTTCGACAGCGCGGGCTCCTACCTCGTGCAAAAGCTCGACCCCGACTTTGCGGGCGACGGCGACCCGATGCCCCCGGGCGTCCCGCTCGACGAGACGACCCGCGCCCAGGTCGCAGCCTGGATCGATGCGGGCGCCCAGCCCTAAAGCCGACATCCTCGGTGCCAAAACCGACAACACCCCGCCGGGAGATCCCGACGGGGTGAGCGGTGCGTCGCGGCTCACAGGCTGCGAGCGAGGCGCAGGCCGATGAAGTTCTCGCGCGTGTCCATGTCGTAGGCGGTGCGCGTGGTGGGCGCGGCGGCCTTGGGCAGGTTCGACCAGCTCCCGCCGCGCGCGATGCGCTCGATGCCCTCGTCGCTGCTCGGGTCGACGACGGCGTCCTCACCGTAGGACGAGGCGGCGTCCCACACCCACTCCATCACGTTGCCGCTCATGTCGAGCAGGCCCGAGGCGTCCTTGCGGTAGCTGCCGACCGGCGCGAGGCCGTAGACGCCATCGTCGCACACGCCGGTCAGCCAGCCGTTCCACTTGGAGCGCGCCGTCGCGTCCGCGACGTTGCCGAAGGCGCAGACGTCGGCCTCGTTCGCCACCGCGGCGGCCGCACCACCGCGGGCCGCGAGCTCCCATTCCGCCTCGGTCGGCAGACGGTAGCCGTTCGCGCTGCGATCCCAGTGCACGCCCTTGGCGTCGACCTTGTAGGCCGCCTGCAGGCCCTCACGCTCGCTGAGCTTGTTGGCGAACGCGATCGCCTCCGTCCAGGTGACGCAGTGCACGGGGAGGTCGTCACCGACGAGGCTCACCCCGTCGAACGACGCGCAAGCGCCGCGCTGCGAGCCGCCCCAGAACTTCGTGCCGTTCGCGGCGGGGTTGTAGCCCATCACGTCCTCGAACAGGCCTTGGGTGACCTCGGTGGTCGACAGCGCGAAGTTGTCGCTGACGGAGACGAGGTGCGCGGCGTCGGCCTTGCCCGCCTTGCCAGCACCCATCGTGAACGTCGCCCCATCGACGACCGTGAGCTCGATGTTCGTCGACACCGGACCCGCGGGCCGCGCGATCAGCGCCGCGGCGCGGAGGGGACCGGCGAAGGCCGGGGCAGAAGCGGCGATGGCGAGGGTGGCGGCGATGGCGAGCGTCTTGGACATCCGAGCCTCCTGCGGGTCGTTCCCGCTGATGGAAGGTTCATCGGATCGGGCCGCGGCCGCTGAAGGAAAATCGATCGTCGACCCCCTCTTTTTTTCCTCTCTCGCGCGCTCGCGCGGGGGCGCGCGCGATGATGTACGAACGAAGAAGCTTTTAGCGGGCCGGTTGGATCACGTCGGGCGCACCCGCGACGACCGAGGCGAGCACGTCGAGCCCCCGGACGCCCACCTCCTCGAAGTAGTCGCGCGTGATCACCCGCAGCTCTCGGTCGAGCAGCACGAAGTGCGGCGTGGACCGCGGCCCCAGCCACGCGAGGAAGTCGCCGTCGCGGTCCCAGAGGACGGGGGTGTCACTCTCCTCCGCGACGAAGCCTGAAGCGGCGATGGCTTCGGACCATTGGCCTTGGTCAATCGGTGTTCCCTCAACGCCAGCCTCGTAGGAAACAAACACCAAGGCGACCCTTTGCGTGCCCATGGCATCGTACAACCAGGTCCAATCAATATCGAACACCTCGTCTTGCAATACATCAGCGAAAAACGGCGATCCTAGAGCAGCACTGCGCACCATGCTTCCGGTGAGCTGGCCATGCGATGCGATCACCAAAGTCAAGTCCGACCCGAACGCCGCCGTGTCTCGAAAGCGAAAGTCAAACCCGCGATAGTCGGGCAACGCGACGTCTGGCGCGCGGCAGCCGACGATCACCCCGCGCTGACACTCTGGCAGCTCTGACCAAGCCTCCCACGACGCGACCGAAAGCTGCGGCCAGCCTGTCGGATACGGACCGCTCTGCGCGTCGAGCGGGTCAGTTCCCACGGCAACCTCGTCGCCGTCTACGCCGCCATCCCCATCCGAGTCGCCAAGGAGCGGGTCGGTGCCCGCGTCGACCTCGACGGCGTCCGGCAGCCCATCGGCATCGGAGTCGACCAACCGCGGATCGGTGCCGAGGCCACGCTCCTCGACGTCCGAGAGCCCGTCGCCATCGTCGTCGGGCTCGAAGAAGGCACAGGCCACCGCCAAACTCGAGAGAAGGATCAAGCGAAGAGGATGCATCATCGAGGAACCTCACAAGCGTAATGGAGCGAGCTCTGTTGTGGGGTGATCTGCCAGCGACCGACGATGAACCCTGGTACCCAAGCGGCGGCCAGATTGCTGGTGCTGGCGTAGCCCGCCCATGCGGCATCCAGGCCAGTCGCGGCGAGAGTCGCACTCGGCACGGAAGAACATCCTAGTGCCGCGAAATACCCAACTCCTGTTCCGCAGCCCCCACCAACACCGGACCAAACTGCGTTCGCTCCAGCACTAGCACCTAAACTCCCGACAACGAAAGTCTCACCGGCTGTGTCTGGCATCCACGGTTCGTAGCCAGCTGTCGAACACAATGTACGTGCCGAAGGCCATGAGTTCGCGGCACCTCGCGAAACCGCAATCACCGAATCCGCATCCACGTAGCTGACCCACCCGCTGCAGACGTACGCTGAGGTCCCCGCGAGGTCCACCTCGGTGGACGCCGCACAGTCGTTGTCGACGCCATCGCAGACCTCCACATGCGCCGGCCACACCTCGGGGTCGTCGTCGTCGCAGTCCGTGCCGTCGACGACGCCGTCGCCTGCCGCGCACGCGCGAAACGGCGCGTCGGCGTCCCCAACGCCGTCGGCGGCGACGTCGGCAACGAAGGTGACCTCTGGATCTTCATCGAGGATGCCGTCGCAGTCCTCGTCGGTGCCGTCGCAGCCGTCGGCGACGCCGGGACGCACGTTGGGGTCGGCGTCGGCGCAGTCGCCGCCGACGCGCACCTCGAGCGGCCCCTGTGCGCAAACGGCCCGCTCGCTGCCCACAGCGCCAAAGCCGTCTGCGTCGTCATCGCGCCACACCGTCAGGGTGAGCCCCTCGTCGACCGCGCCGTCGCAGTCTTCGTCCCGGCCGTCGCAGACCTCGATGCGCCCTGGAAACACGCCGCTGTCACGGTCGTCGCAATCGTCGCCCCGCGTGGATGTTCCTGCCGTCTCGCAGACCGCGATCGAGGCCCCCGCGCCGATGCCGTCCCCATCCCGGTCGGCGTACAGCCCTTGGACGAGGATGCCCCCCGCTGCGCCGTCGCAGTTGTTGTCGACGGCGTCACACACCTCCGGCGCCCCCGGCGAGACACGAGCGTCGGCGTCGTTGCAATCCCCACTCCGCGCCACCCGCGCTCCCACGGGACAGCCTCGACTCGGGGCGACGAGCGCGCCCCAGCCGTCGCGGTCTGCATCCGGCCACGTGTCGACCAGCGGCTCGTCCCCAGCCCCGTTGCAGTTGCCGTCCACGTTGTCGCACACCTCGGACGTCAGCGGGTGCACGGCCGCGTTGCCATCGTCGCAGTCCTGCGCCCGCTCGACGAAGCCGACCGCCGGACAGCGCCATACGGCCGCCTGCCCCGCATCCCCCCAACCGTCGGCGTCGCGGTCGCGCCACAGTTGCCGACGGACACCGTCGTCGATCTCGCCGTCACAGTCGTTGTCGAGCCCGTCACACCGCTCGGTCGCGCCGGCATGCGCCCGCGGCTCGCCGTCGTCACAGTCGTCGGCGAGCGACGACCAACCGGCGCCGATCACGCAGCGCGGCACCGCGTCGGACTGCACATCGCCGTGCCCGTCTCCATCGGCATCGGGCCAGGCATCCAGCTCCACCCCTTCATCCGCCACCCCGTCGCAATCCTGATCGAGCCCATCACACACCTCGGCGCGATCGGGATGCACCTCACGATCCGCGTCGTCGCAGTCGTCCGCGACCTCGGCCCAGCCGACACCCACGGAGCAGGTCTGCGCGGTCACCCCCTCGGGATCCCCGTGCCCGTCCCCGTCCGCGTCCGCCCAAACGGTGCGCGACACGCCCTCATCGACGACGCCATCGCAGTCGTTGTCGAGGCTGTCGCACGACTCGGCCCGATCGGGCGCGCGCAGCGGGGTCGCGTCATCGCAGTCGTCGCGCCACCGCGACAACCCGGGTTCAAGCACGCAGACCGAGACCGAGACCGCATCGTACGCCGCGTGGCCATCGCCGTCCTCATCGGGCCACGCCGTCAACCTGACCTCGGCCGAGGTGGGATCGCAGTCGTTATCGAGTCCATCGCAGACCTCGATGGCGTACGGGTGGACGTTGCCTCGGCGATCGTCGCAGTCGCCGACCACGCGGGTCGCCCCGACGCTCGGCGCGCACGTGAAGTCGGGGTTCGAGGCGAGATCCCCAAAGCCGTCTTGATCTTGATCGGGGAACCACGCCGCGATCAAGCCGTCGTCGGTTTGGCCGTCGCAGTCGTCGTCGACCCCGTTGCAGACCTCGGTCGCCCAAGGCCGGACCGCAGCGTCGGCGTCGTCACAATCGAGCGCGTTGGCCGAGACGTGGACGCCCGGACACGCCCACAACGACGCCGCCACATCGCCAAATCCGTCATCATCGGCATCCGCGAACAGCGCCTCGAGGACCCCCTCGTCGCGCTCGCCGTCGCAGTCTTGGTCGACCCCATCGCAGACCTCGGCGACCCCGGGCGCGACGTCTCGGTTCGCGTCATCGCAGTCACCGGCGAGGAAGGCGTCGGTCGGCAGCGGCGCGCAGGTGACCCTCGCCGCACCCTCGGCGCCAAAGCCATCACGATCGAGATCCGTCCAGACGGCGACGCCGAGGCCGTCATCCACCTCGCCGTCGCAGTCGTCGTCGACCGCGTTGCACCGCTCGGTGGCGGTAGGATGTGCCGAAGGCGAGCCGTCGTCGCAGTCACCGGGACGTAGACTCTCGCGCGGGTCGGGCGCACAGGCCGCACGCGCGCCTGCCTCGTCGCCCCAGCCGTCGAGGTCGGCGTCGGGAAACACCCACACCAGCAACCCGACATCGACGCCACCGTCGCAATCATCATCGACCCCGTTGCACCGCTCGACGCTGCCTTCATGAACGGCGGCGTCACGATCGTCGCAGTCACCGGCGCGCGCGGCGGCGTAGGCCGGCAAGACGCACGCCGTGCTGGCCCCGGCCGGATCGCCCCACCCATCGGCGTCGCGATCGGGGAACACGGCAAACGGGAGCCCGATCGCAGCGTTGGCCTCATCGCAGTCGTCGGGGAAGGGCACCGCGTCGCGATCGGCGTCCCATTCGGTGGATGGGTCGCAGTCTTGATCGACGCCGTCGTAGAGCACCTCAGGCGCGCCCGGAAACCGGCTCGCGTCGGCGTCATCACAGTCGGGCCAGCTGAGCACAGCACCGCTCGCCGCGGGGAACCCATCGCCGTCGGCGTCGTGGTCGTCGTCGCCGGCGCAGTCGGCGTCGATGCCGTCGTAAGGCAGATCTTGAGCGCCGGGCCGGACGGTGGGTGAGGCGTCGTCGCAGTCGCCGCCAAGGAGTGTCCACGCCGGACCCGGCGGATCACACGCCTCCTCCAGCGTGGGGCCACCGACACCGTCGCCATCGGCGTCGAGGAAGAAGCGGCCTCGCAAGGCCCCATCGTCGGCCTCGGCGTCGCAGTCGTCATCTAGACCGTTGCACACCTCCGGCGCACCGGGGAACACGGTGGCGCTCGCGTCGTCGCAATCGGACGCGTCTTGGACGAAGCCGGGCCCCAGGACGCACACCACCCGTGGGCGCGCAGCGTCCCCGAAGCCGTCGGCATCGGCGTCGACGTAGACCACGAGCCCGTTCTCGCCGTCCTCGTCGATCGCGCCGTCACAGTCGTCGTCGGCGGCGTTGCCACACACCTCGGGTGCGCCAGGATGCGCGGCGGCGCGGCTATCGTCGCAGTCATCCCCGCCGTCGGCACCAAGCGCGTAGTGCCCGTCGCCGTCGCGATCGAGCGTGGCATCGATCAACGCGTCGGGTACGAGGCACCCAGCGATGCCGAACCAAACGGCCAAAGCCACCCAACGCACCCCGACCTCCTCCGGCCATTGTACCGCCAACCCCCACCCAAAGGTGGGGTTGGGGAACAAGTTTCCGGATCAAGCCTGCGCCGGCTGGTGCCAAGGTCGGTCGGGCTCGTTGGCCCACACCGCAAAGACCGCGCGCAGGATGCCGGCCTCGGTCGGGTAGGTCGCGCAGAGCCCCTCGAGCTCGCGCCGACTCCACGCTTCGGCATCGCGCCGCAGCTCCTCCTCTTGCTGCGCCCGCGTGGGGGGCCGTGGCGCGCTAGGGTCGAGCGGCACGAGGAACGGCGTGCTCTCGCCGTAGCCCTCGCGGATCACCGCGAGCGAGATCCCGTGGGACCGCATCTCGAACAACGCACGCACCTCAACACCAAACACCGGATCGCGGCGACGCAACAGCGCCAACGGGCGCCAATCGATGGACGACATGACCACCTCCCCAAGCGGGTACGGGGGGTGGCGCTGGGGCGAAAGAGATTTCGATGCGCTTGGGCGTTTTTTCAAAGCGGTTGCCTGCCGCCGTGGACGACCCGCGACGAAACAATGATCAAACGCCTAGGATTTTGACAACCCCGCGAAGAAGTCGTTGCCCTTGTCGTCGACCACCATGAAGGCCGGGAAGTCGACGACCTCGATCTTCCAGACCGCTTCCATGCCGAGCTCTGGGAAGTCGAGCACCTCGACCGAGCGGATGTTGTCCTGAGCGAGCACGGCCGCCGGCCCCCCAATGCTGCCGAGGTAGAACCCACCGTGCGCCTTGCAGGCCTCGGTGACGGCCTTGCTGCGGTTGCCCTTGGCGAGCATCACGAAGCTGCCGCCGGCCGCCATCAGGGCGTCGACGTAGGCGTCCATCCGACCGGCGGTCGTCGGCCCGAACGACCCTGAGGCCATCCCGTCGGGCGTCTTCGCGGGGCCGGCGTAGTAAATCGCGTGTTCCTTCACGTAGTCGGGAAGCGGCTGCCCGGCGTCGAGCATCGCCTTGAACTTGGCGTGGGCGATGTCGCGGGCCACGACGAGCGGGCCGGTGAGCGACAGCCGTGTCTTGACCGACAGCGCCGACAAGGTGGCGCGGATCTCCGACATCGGCGCCCGCAGGTCGATGCGAACGACGTCCTCGGTCAGCTCCCCCGGCGTCACGTCGGGCAGGAACCGCGCCGGATCCGTCTCCAGCACCTCCAAGAACACCCCGTCGCGCGTGATCTTCGCCTTGGCTTGCCGGTCGGCCGAACAGCTCACGCCGATCCCCACCGGGCACGACGCGCCATGTCGCGGCAGGCGGATCACCCGCACATCGTGGCAGAAGTACTTGCCTCCAAACTGGGCACCGACGCCGAGCGTGCGCGTCATCTCGAGCACCTCGGCCTCCAGGCCCAAGTCGCGGAACGCGTGACCGAGGTTGGAGCCTTCGGTCGGGAGATCATCGAGCGCGCGCGCGCTGGCGAGCTTGACCGTCTTGAGGGTGGCCTCGGCCGACGTGCCGCCGATGACGATCGCGAGGTGGTAGGGCGGACAAGCCGCCGTGCCAAGCGACAGCACCTTCTCGCGGAGAAACGCCCGCAAGCTCGTCGGGTTGAGCAGCGCCTTCGTCTCTTGGAACAGGAACGTCTTGTTCGCCGAGCCCCCACCCTTGGTCATGAACAAGAACTCATAGGCCTCACCGTCGGTCGCGTACAACTCGATCTGCGCCGGCAGGTTCGTGCCCGTGTTCACCTCTTGGAAGGTCGTGACCGGGCTGAGCTGGCTGTAGCGGAGGTTGGTCGTGGTGTACGTGTCGTACACCCCCCCCGGCGATCGCGGCCTCGTCGCCGCCCCCCGTCCAGACCGCCTGCCCCTTCTTTCCGACCACGATCGCCGTGCCCGTGTCCTGGCACGACGGCAGGACCATCCCCGCCGACACCACCGCGTTCTGAAGCAGTTGGCGAGCCACAAAACGGTCGTTGCCCGAGGCCTCGGGATCCTCGAGGATCGCGGCAAGCTGCGCGAGGTGCGACGCGCGGAACAAGTGCGAGATCTCGCGGATCGCCGTGGCCGTCAACGCGCGCAGCGTCGCGGGCTGTACAACGAGAACTTCGCGTTCTCCCAGCGTTTCGACGGAGACACCGCCGATGTCCAAGCGGCGAAAGCGCGTGGCGTCGGCGTGCGCGTGAGGAAACATCGGGGCGTACTGGAACGCGGACATGACCACCTCAGCGCGCGCCCCCTAACGCGAGCCCCGTGAGCCCGTTAGACGCCCGCATGATTCGCGCCATCGGCTACTGCAGCACCCCGTTTGAACCCGCCGACCCCGGCCGCCTATGCCGTGGGCGAGAGCGGTGGATCGATCCCTGGGAAGCGGAGCCGCACGAGGTCGCTGTCCCACGCCTCGTGCTCACCGGCGCGACCTTCACCGACGATGCGGCCGATGACGCCCTGCGCGGCCTGCACCACGGCGGTCTTGAGGTCGCCAACGTGCTCGCGGCGTTGTTCCCGCGCAAAACGTTCATCGCCTTCATGGAAGACGGCCACCCGGCCGACATCCCGGAGGACGCGGTCGGCGTCGAGCTCTACACCGGCCACCGCAACGGCGGCACCACCGAGATGCTGCTGGTCCGTTGGTTCAAGGTCGTGACCGGCGTCGGCGCGTTGCGCGCCCTGCTGAGCGCCGACGACCCCACCGAACACGTCCGCGGCCTGTTGGTGGTCGACGACGCCGAAGCGCTGGACGAGGCGCTGATGGCCGCGACCTTCGCGCTCGTCGGCATGTCCACCCTCGATTCACCGCCGGCCGCGTTCCAGCCGACCGCGATCCCCGGCCTCCTGCAGTCTGTGCGCGCGGTGGCGTTGCTGCACCGCGACAAGCACGGCGCAGCCCTCGGTCTGTACGGGACCCTCCCCGACGACGCCGAGACGCGCGTCCGCAACCTCGCCGACAAGGCTGGCGCGCTGTGGGTACGTTTCGGGATCCCGCCGATGCTCGCGCGTTGGGACCGGGCCATCGACGAGCTCCGCGGCGAGTGGGCGAGCGCGCACCCCGAGATCCCGTTTCCGGTACCGGCCAACCCGAACCGACGTCGGTGGGAACCGCGTCATCGGAGGCGGCGCCGCGGAGAACGCGAGCCCCACGAAGGCGTCGAGGACGAGCTGCTCGACGGCGCCGCCGAGGACGGCGACGAGGCCTCGACGTTGCCGGACGACGAGGACGCGGGAGGCGACCTCGACGACGATCTGAACGAGACGCCGTCTGCGTTCGACACACCCGAGGTGCCCCAGGTGCCCGCGCGCGCCCGCGTCGCCGACGCCCACGCGATGCTCGACGCCTTGGGCGACGACCTGTTCGCTGAAGATGACGACGACGACGACGACGACAACGACGACAACGACGAGGACGACAACGACGAGGACGAGGACGAGGACGATCCCTGGGCCTTGGACCCCGACGATGCGGAAGCGTGGCGCGACGACGACGCCGAAGACGACGACCGCCTGATCGACGGAGACGCGTCCGACGACGACGAATGACGCCCGACCTACGCGGCGTCTTGGGCGGCAGCAGGCTGTGGGACACGCCCGCGCTCGCGCAAGACCGTCGCGCGCTGACGGACTTCCTCGATGCGCCCGGCCCGATCTTGCTCGAGATCGGCTTCGACCATGGTCGACGCCTCACCGCGACGGCCGCGTCCCACCCTGGCTGGCGCGTACTCGGCGCCGAGGTGCGGCGGCGGCGCGTGGACGAGGCACGGGCTTGGGCGACGGCCCACGATCTCACCAACCTGCTCGCCCTGCGCGTCGACGCGCGCGCCCTGCTCGCCTGCTTGCTGCCAACCGCTTGTCTGACCGTCATTGAGTTGTACTTCCCTGTGCCGTGGCCGCAGGACGACGCCCGCGACGAACGCTCACTGCTTCGCGCGGCCGTGTTCGCCGAGATGGCCCGCGTCAGCCGCCCCGACGGCGTGCTGCTGTTCGCCACGGACGTCCCACGGCTGGCGGCCGAAGCCGACGCCGCCGCCGCAGAGACAGGGTGGATCGCTGATGAGGCTGCCTTCGCGGTCCGCCCAGCGATTCCGACACAGTCCCGACGAGAGTGGCGATGCGAGGCCGAAGGGGTGCCCGTCCATCGCCGCGCTTGGCGACGCGGGCCCACGGCGTGCTCGACACCGGGCACGGTGGGTGCATAGAGGGGTCGTGGAGGGGAGCATGGTCACCCGCAGCCTCGGACTCCAGCAAGTCGCCCGTCAGCAGCTCAGCCAGTCGCTCCGCCAACTCCAAGTGGCGGCCGCGGCACAAGAAGCGCGCTTCCTCGAACTGTCCGAGGACCACACCGAGGCGTGGGTCGGCTGGCAGCTACGCGCCAACCCTGCGCTTCGCCGACGCGTCCCCAACCCTCGTGCCCGCGAGATCGCGCGCAGCGTGCTGCGCGCGCCAGAGGGCGCAGACGTCGATAGCTTGCGCAACGCCACCGGCAGCACCTCGCTCGAGCAACATCTGCTCAGCCAGCTCGGGTTGGAGCGCACCAACGACCGCGAGCGCGCCGCCGCCGAGGTCATCATCCTCAACCTCGATCGCCGCGGGTTCCTGACGCTGCCGCTGCACGAGGTCGCGCGCCTCGCCGCGGTCGACGAGGGCGACGCCGAGGACGGCCAGGCGGTCGTCATGGGACTCGAACCCGAAGGCTGCGGCGCCTCGGACCTGCATGAGTACCTCGTCGATCGCGTCCGCCAAGAGCACCGCCGTGACGCCGACTTCCTGCGACTCGTCGGTCACCACCTCGATGACCTGCGAAAGGGTGACCTCGACCTCGTCGCGCGCCTGAGCCGGGTCCCGCGCGCACGCGTCGACGCCTTCGCAGACGTTCTCCGAGGCATCCCGCCGTTTCCGGCCATCGGCTACGGCGTGAGCGAGCCCGAGGCGCACATCGTCCCGACGCTCGAGGTGCTCCGCGATCCGGTCAGCCAGACGTTTCGCGTCGAACCGCTGGAACCGCCGCGCACGCGGGTCGAGATCGACCGCAGCTTCGAGGCTCGCCTCGCGCAGCTCCCGCCTGGGCCGGAGCGTGACGCCGCGACGACCCAGCTGCAAGCGGCCCAGGACGTCGTCCGCCAGCTCGCTGGCCGCTACGACCGCGTGCTGGAGATCGCACGAATCGCGGTCGCCGAGCAGCGCGGCTGGTTCGAGCACGGCCCCGAGGCGATGCGCAACCTGACGATGGAGACGATCGCCACCCGGCTGAGCCTCCCCCGTCCGACCGTCAGCCGCGCGGTCAAGGGACGCTACTTCCTGTTCGAGGGTCAGGTCCGACCGCTGCGCGAGCTGTTCAGCCACCGCAGCAAGCCGGGGCGCGCCAGCCAGGGCAAACTCCACGCGTTGATCGGGCGCATCATCGCCACGGAAGATCCCCGGCATCCGATGTCGGACGCCTCGATCGCCGAGGCCTTGCGGGTCTACGGCCTCCGCGAGGCGCGCCGCACGGTCGCCAAGCACCGTGAGCGGGCCGGGATTCCGCCCATGCTCGAGCGACGACGCCAAGCCGAGCTCGGTCGCGAGCGGTCGCCAGTCGCCGCTCCCGCGCCCTGACCGGTTAGGCCGGGGACAACCCGGGAGCCGCCGTGTCGAGCCTCGCCGCCTTCGCGCGCACGATCAAGCTGAGCCACACCTTGTTCGCGATGCCGTTCGCGCTCGCGTCCGGCCTGCTCGCCGCCCGGACGGTCGATGTGGCCCCCGACCGGTGGGCGTGGATCGTGGCCGCGATGGTCACGGCGCGGACCTCGGCGATGGGGTTCAACCGCCTGATCGACCGCGACCTCGACGCGAGCAACCCGCGCACCGCCGGACGCGAGATCCCCAGCGGCGCGCTCTCCCCGCGCGCGGCGTGGGGCTACACCCTTTTGGCGACCGCGGGGTTTGTGGCCTGCGCCGCGGCGCTCGGGTCGGCCACCCTATGGCTCAGCCCCGTCGCGCTCGCCGTGCTGTGGGGGTACAGCCTGACCAAGCGGTTCACCGCGCTCTGCCACGTCGTCCTCGGCCTCGCGCTTGGCCTCGCCCCTGTCGCGACCTGGATCGCGCTCACCGACGGCCTCACGGCGACGCCCATCTGGATGGGTTTGGGCGTCCTCACGTGGGTGGCCGGGTTCGACATCCTCTACGCCACCCAGGACGCCGCCTACGACCGGTCCGTGGGCCTGCACAGCGTTCCTGCGCGTCTTGGCATCGGTCGGGCGCTCTCGGTCGCGCGCGCGCTGCACATCGCCACGGTCGCGTGCTTTGCGGCGGTCGCATGGACCTTCCCGCTCGGCCCGGCGTACCCGGTCGGCGTCGTCCTGCTGGGCGGCGTCCTGTTCGCCGAGCACCGCATCGTGCGTGCCGACGACCTCAGCCGACTCGACCAAGCGTTCTTCGAGATGAACGGCTACGTCGCTCTGGGCTACCTCGCGACGGTCGCGCTCAGCTGAAAGCCTGCGCCACCGTCGCGGTCGCGGTCAGATGCCGCCGCCGGTGGGCGTGTCGGTCAGATCGCCGCAGTAGCAGCGACGGGCCGTTGCGTCCGACGCGTCGAGCGAAGGCGGAAGCTCCCACGAGCAGGTCGTCCCCTCTTCGGTGACGGCATCGACCTCGCGCTTGCAGTAGGCGGCGAGCTTGTCGCGGTCGGCGACGTCGCCGCTGATGTTGCAGAACGACTGCTCAAAGTCGAGCGCGCCGGGCCAAGTGGGAACCTCGTCGGCGCCGAGCCACGTCAAGTCAGGGAAGCCCGCCGCCTCGGCGCGCGCGCCGCGGGGGCTGCCCGGAAGGATGGCCTCGCCCGGGATGATGCACTCCCGCGCGTAGTTGTCGTCGAGGGTGCCGCCGAGCTTGCTCGACAGGTCGGTGCAGGCGCCCTCGATGACCACGAGGCCAAAGCCAAGCCGCGCATCGTCGACCGGGAGCGCGAAGCCCTCGAGCGCGATGGTGTAGGACGTGCCCGGGATCGTGTTCTCGACGGTGCAGGCCTCGAACGCCGCACGTCCGCCGAATTGGACGGGGAAGTCCGGCGTCTGACCTTGGTAGACACAGGCGTTCTTGTCCTGGGTGGTCTCGACACCGAGGCTGTCCTCGAACCGGATCTGGAAGTTGCCCAGACGCTGACCGGTGGTGCCCGTGTAGAAAACGCTTTGGCCGACGCGAATCTCAAGATCCCCGTCGTCGTAGATGTTGTCGGGGTAGGCAAAGTCCGACAGCGGGCTGGTCGGAGACACCGACTGCACCCAGCTGACCAGCTCCGGGTCGAGCAGGATGCACAGGCTGCTCCCCGTGCCGAGGAACGACGCCGTGGCGCCGCTCTGGAACGAGGTGCCCGTCGGGCCGATCTCGGCGTAGAGCACGTTGCTCTGAATGTCGGCGAGCAGGCCGTCTGGCGTCGCATCGTCGGCCACCGGCACCGGCGTCAGCGCGCCGAAGTCGGGAACGGACGGAACGCCGGGGATGACGTCGTCGACGAACTGCGACTGGTTGATGTCGCAGGCAGCCACGAACAGCGCGACAGGCGCGAGGTGACGGAAGGTACCGGAGCGCATCGTCACTCCCCCATCTCAAGCTTGCCGTCCACGACGGAGACGTCGAGGACGATGTTCGCGGGCTCAGCCGGATCGGTCCAGGTAAAGCCCTGGTCCGACAGCCACGCCTCGGTGTTCTTCAGGTAGTTGAGCGGCCGGTTGAGCGTGTCGGTGGCTTGCAGACCGGCGCGGTAGTTGCGCTGGTAGGTGCCCTCCGAGTAGCCGCGGGTGGGGTCACACGTGGTGAACTCGTCCATGTTCTGCACGATGGCGCCGTCCTCCTCACGCGTGGTGCGGAAGATCTCGGCGTCGTCGAGGAAGCCCCAAGCCACCATGCCCGGGTGAAAATCGGCCTGGAGGATCTCGAACTTGCCGACGAAGTCGCCGTTCTCGTCCTCGACGAAGTCGAGATCGTTCTTGTCGACGACGCCGTCCTCGTTGCGGTCCTTGGTGGTCAGGACGCGAATCTCATCGTCGCTGGTGACCTCAAGCAGATCGAAGCACGTCTGCTGGATGTACTGCCCGACCTCGATCACGTTTTCGAAGTCGTCCTTGGGCGGGGTGCCCAGAACGTTCGTGTAGAAGTCGATGATGTCGTCGTAGGAGAGGTAGCGGCCCGAGAGCATCTTGCAGCGGAAGAACTCGAAGCAGCCGTAGCGGATGTCACCGATCGTGGTGCCGCTGTACGGCGACGCCTCGCCGCTCGCGACCTCCTCGGGCAGCGGGAACTGCTCGCGGGTGCGGTCGAGGCTCGGGTAGAGCCCGATGTACACCGGTCCGAGCAGGCGGACGTCGGTGACCTCACGCTCGACACCCGTGGCGGGGTCGATCAGCGACCGCGTCGCGGCCGCGCGCGGGATCGTGACCGTGCCTGAGAGGTTGTAGATGGACAGGCCCTCGTCATAGCGGCAGGCCGAAGCCATACCGAGCGCGAGCCAAGAGATCAGGGTGAGCTTGTTGTTCATGGCCAGACCTCAGAACTCGTAGCGGACGAGGATGCCGACGCGCATCGGCGACTGGCGGCTGAAGGCGAACAGGCGGTTCTCTTGGTAGAAGAAGCCGCTGATGGCCGAAGGCGCCTGGTTGTTCGTCAGGTTCTCGATGATCGCACCGGCCTCGAGCTTGCCCTTCTTCACGTCGAACTGCTGGGTGAGCTGCGCGGAGAGCTCCCAGAAGCTGTTGAAGCGAGCGTAGTAGTTGCGCGGACGGATGCGGACCTCGTAGGTACCGTTGGTGATCCCCGAGTCGCCCCAGTACAGGCGCTCGAGCGGCGGACCGGCCTCGTAGTTGAAGAACAGGCCGATGCGGGTCGTCCACGGGTCGTTGGGAAGATCCCAGAAGCCGTAGGCGACGACCGAGTGCGTGCGCACCGTGAGCAACGGACCGTAGTTGAAGCGGGTCTGCGGGTCGTTGACGAAGGCGCCGACGAGCGACTCCTCCGACGTGCCGTTGAGGAACTCGTAGGAGTAGGTGGCCTGGCCGCCCCACCGCTTGGACTCGACCTTCGTGAAGCCGGCGTCGACGCGGTAGTAGTTACGACGTGCCTGACGCGGCGTGCGCAGACGGTAGTACTGGTTGAACGGGTCGCCGAACCGCGTGCCGATGACCGCCGAGCCGTCCTCGTCGTAGATCAGGTTGCGCTCGTCGGCCTCGTACAGCCCGCGCGTGAACCGGACCTGCGTGTTGACCTGGAAGGAGACGTCCTTCACGATCTGCCGCTGGAAGGTCAGGTTGAACTCGTCGGTGGTCGGGAGGCGAAGACCCTTGTTCGCGACGTTGAGGTTCTGACGCGGCGAGTAGCTCGCCATCAGCTCCTGGTTCGCGACCGGGGCGTAGGTGCCGCCGAACTGCGCGAAGAACTCGCCGAGGTAGATCTTGCTGCCGTAGTTGCCAACCGAGGTGAAGCCTGCGACCTCTTGGCGACCCGGGTCGACGCTGCGACCCCAACCGCCCGAGATCTTCGTCTTCTGGTCGCCCAACGGGTCCCACGCCGCGAAGAAGCGGGGCGAGACGCCGGTGGCGTTGACGACGGCATCGCCGATGTCGTTGCGAAGGATCGTGCTGTCGGTGCGGATACCGTAGCGGAGCGTGAGGTTCTTGACCGGCTTGTAGACGTCCTGGGCGAACGCCGACCACGTGGAGCCGGTGTTGCGCTGACGGATCGGGCCTGTGATCTCGAGCCAGTAGTAGTTCTTGAACGTCTCGGGGTTGAGCGGCGCTTCGTTGATGTCGACGTACAGGGTGTTGCCGCTGTAGCCCGACACGAAGTTGTTCAGGAACTGGTTGCCCTCGACGCCGAACTTGAAGTCGTGCTTGCCGCCGTAGGGGTCGACGATGTTGACGAGCGACAGCTTGAGCGCGCCGTTGAAGCGGAAGCGGTCGTCGAAGTACAGGCTGCCCCAGTTGACCGAATCGTACGCGCCGAACGCGCCGACGCGACCCGGGGTGGTGTAGTCGACGTTGCCTTCGGCCTCGCCCGGCTGGCACTGGTGGCGGTCGACTTCGATGTCGTTGGTGCAGGGCACGGCGTTGACTTCGATCGTCGTCTTCGTCACCTGCAAGCGGGTGTCGAGGTTGACCTTCTCAGACGGGAACCACTGGTAGCGGAGCTGACCGGTAAAGCCGCCCTGCGCCTGACGTCCTTGGGCCTCACGCTTCTGGAACGGGTTGCCCTGGCTGATGTTGTCGATCGCCGTCGGGTCGGACTGAACCAACAGGCTGAGGCGATGCTCATCCGACGGCTGCACGGTGATCTTGCCCAGGATGTAGTGGCCGTCGAAGTCGCGGCGCTGCGGCATCTGGGTGAGCGCGATCAGGGTGCGATCGTGCTGGTAGCTGAAGATGAAGAACGCCTTGTCCTTGACGAGCGGACCGGAGACCTTGGCGCCCAGCTGGATCTGCTGGAAGCTGTTGGTGAAGCCGGTGGGCGCCAAGGTGTAGCCGTCAGCGGTGTAGCGTGCGTCCTTGCGAGGCTGCCAGTTGCCGTTGACGTAGTAGCCGGTGGCGTTGAACTCGAGGTTGTTCGAACCCGTCTCGGTCGTGAGGTTCACGATGCCGCCGAGCGTGTTGTACTCCGCGTCGAAACCGCCGAGCGTGACCTCGATCTGCTGGATGGTGTCGTAGTTGAAGTTGGCCGAGAAGGTGCCCGTGACGGGGTCGGTCACGGTGGCACCGTCGACCAAGTACTGGTTCTCGTTGGAGCCGCCGCCGCCCATGTTCGGGTTGGAGCCGCCGGTGACGCCCGCCGCGAGTTGCGTCGCCTGCTGGTAGGAACGACCCGTCGGCACCTTCTGCAAGAAGTCCTTGGTGAGGACCTGACCGACCGTCGTCTTCTCGGTGTTGACCGTGGGCTCGCGGTCCTCGATCACCATCTCTTCGACCTTACCGGGCGTGAGCTGGATGTCGACGCGGACCGTGTTGTTCACGAGCACCTGAACGTCGCGCGCCGAGACCGTCTGGTAGCCGTCCTTGACGAACACGACCTCGTAGACGAGGGGTTCGATCTGCCGGAACGTGAAGTAGCCACGCTCGTCGGTGGTGGTGCTGCGACGACCCATCGCGCCGACCAACGTGACTTGCACGCCCGCGGCCGGATCGGTGAATTCGTCGGTGACGTACCCATCGAGGTTGCCGTAGTTCTGCGCGCGCGCCTCGGAGGGGGCGAACAACAGGCCGAAGACGACCGTCGCAACAGCGACCATCGTTCGAGCCCAGCGGGCAGAAGCGCGTCCGGCGACACCGTCGACGACGCGTGCGACGACGGAAGCAAGGGTTTGACGCAGCGGGGTAGGCAGCAAGCGGACCTTCCTCGGATGGCCGACGCGCGCGGCGCCGGCTGACGTCCCGACGCCGTGGCCACGGCGTTCGGTGCGGGGAGCGACCCCACGGATCGACCGAGCGTGACAGAGGCGCGCCTCAGAGTCAACCGCATGCCGCAGCATGTAGAGAGAAGCTGAGGAACTCGCCCCTTTGAGCCAAGGCGGTCCATGAGACGCTGCCCTGTATCCCGATGGCTGCCACTGTCGACCCCGCGGCGCGGCGGAGCCGCCGGTCATCACGACGACGGATCCGCGCGGGCGCAGACGGGCGCTGCCTCCTCCCCGCGAGCGGTGGTCCAGCCGATACTACCGGTGACCAGCAGTGCGAGGCTGATCCAGGTCGATGTCGAAAACGGACCGTAGAACCATCGGTCCGCGTCACCACGCAGCGTCTCGGTCATCAGGCGGATCCCGGCGTACCCGAGCATCCACAGCCAGAACAAGGACCCCTCGCGGTGCGGACGCCGCGCGACCGCATGGATCGACGCCGCGAGGGCGAACAGCGCGACGGATTCGAGGACCTGCACCGGAACCCTCGGCACATCGCGCGGCGCGAGACTGGCCGGATCCGTGGCGAGCATCCCCCATGGCG
>JBEIFN010000016.1:0-19235 GCA_040382435.1 Alphaproteobacteria bacterium | reverse complement strand
TCGCGCCGCGCGCGGTGACGCAGGCGATGATCATGGCGACGGCGCTACTCACGGCGCTGGGCATGCTCGCCAACCTCGGGCTGGCCGGCGACTGGCTGATGTTCGGGGTGAACCTACCGGTCGCCATCGCGCTCGTGCTCGCCGCTGGGGTGGCTTGGCAGGCGCTCACGGACGGCGGCGTCCCCGACAGCGTCGGACACGCCAAGGACGAGGCACGCGCCGCGGCCGTGCAGCCGTGGATCGTCGGCGGCGTGGTGTTCGCCGTGCCCGCGTTCGCGCTGCTGGTGTCGCGGTCGACATGGGCTGAGGTGCTGCTCAACGGCGTCGGCCTCATCGCGTTCTCGTACCTGCTCCTCGAGGCGATCCGCTCCGAGAAGGTCGAACGCGAGCGCATGTTCGTCGTGCTCGTCATGACCTTCTTCTCGATGCTGTTCTGGGCGTTCTTCGAGCAAGCGGGCTCGTCGATGAGCCTGTTCACCGATCGCAACGTCGACCGGCTCACGGTGGAACGTCACCTCGCAGACGCCGACGTCGGGCAGACGCTTGCGCTTGAACCCTCGCAGGGCTGGCTTGGCTACCCGTTCCCGACCGCGCTGGTCGCGGTCGACGACCTGCCGTCGGAGGGGGAGACGACCGTGATGACGATCGATCGCCTCGACAAGCTCAAGGTGGGCTTGAAGGACGCGGCGGCGTCGACGATCGAGGTGCCGGTGACCTCGGCGTTGGTCGGGATGCCGATTGCGGCCCAAGAGGTGCCGGCGTCCGTGTTCCAAGCCGCGAACCCGACGTTCATCCTGTTGTTCGGCTTGTTGTTCACGATGGGCTGGAACGCGCTCGGGCGTCGCGGTCTCGAGCCGTCCACCCCGGTGAAGTTCGCGCTCGGGCTCGCGCAGCTCGGCCTCGGCTTCTACGCGCTGTACGTCGGTGCGACGTCGGCCGATGCGCGGGGCATGGTGGGGATGCACTGGTTGCTGCTCGCTTATCTGCTCCACACGACGGGTGAACTGTGCCTTTCGCCTGTCGGCCTGTCGATGGTCACGCGGTTGAGCCCTGCGCGCCTCGTCAGCACGACGATGGGCGCTTGGTTCCTCGCCACCGCCTTCAGCCAGCTCCTCGCTGCCAAGATCGCCAACGTGATGGCGATCGGCGGCCACGGCGAAGAAGCGGGGCCGATCCCGCCGCCGATCGAGACGGTGGCCGTGTACGGCGACGTCTTCGAGAAGATCGCCTACGCCAGCCTCGGGGCGGCAGCGCTGATGCTGTTGCTCTCGCCGCTGCTCGTCCGATGGGCGCATGAGGATGCCCTCGCTCCCGCCGCAAAGGGCGGACATTGAGCCTTTCGCGTCGGGGCGCAGGCCTGGCGCTGCTCGGCCTCGCGCTTGCGTGCGGTGGGGAGGGACGGCGCGGGTTCGGGGCTCGGGTCCACCGTCACGTGCTGGCTGGGCTGCGTGCGGTGGGATTGGGCGGTCATGCTTGGGCATGGGGCGCTCCGACACCGACGCCGGACCTCGTGGTCGCGCCCGCTCGGCCGCACGTCGGGGACGCGCTGCGCTGCTCGGACGCGGAGGGCGTCGACGTCTCGGATGCGGTGTGGCGTCGGGACGGCGTCGTCGTGGCCATGGGGGGGGCGGTCGCCTCGGCACCGGGGGAGGTCTGGACCTGCGCGCAGGGTGAACGCTTCGCAGCGCCCGTGGTGGTGGGGGAGGCGAGCGTCGCCCGCAACGTGCTGATCGTCGTCCTCGACGATGTGGGCTGGCTCGACGTGGGGGCCACGCACGATCGAGACGTCTTGCCGTCCACCTCGTCCCTCGCGCCCGCGTCGACGCCCCGAATCGATGGTTTGGCGGCGGAAGGGGTCACGGTCACGACCGCATGGGCCGAGCCCGTGTGTTCACCGACCCGTGCCAGCCTCCTCACCGGTCTTCACCCCCTCAACCACGGCCTCGGGACCGCGATCGGCGAGCACGGCGGCGACAAGGAGCTCGCGTTGAGCGGCGACCACCGGACGGTGGCGGACCTGTTCCACGCCGTCCGTGGGGGGCGCACCGGCGCGTTTGGCAAGTGGCATCTTGGGGGGAGTACGCGAGAGCGCATGCACCCCGCCGCGCTCGGCTTCGACGCATGGGCCGTAACGCTCGCGAACCTCGGCACCGGCGAGGACGAAGGCTACGAACACTGGACGATGAACCGCAACGGTCAGCTGTTCGAGGAGTCGGGCTACGTGCCTGAGACGACCGTGAAGGACGCGTTGACGTTCATCGAAGCGTCTGGCGAGCAGCCGTGGATGGCGTGGGTCGCGCTTCACCTCGCGCACGCGCCGTACCACCTGCCGCCGAGGTCGTTGGCACCCCAGGCGATCCCTGAGGGGAACCCCGTCAAGTTCTTGAGCATGGTCCAAGCCGCCGACACGCTCGTCGGGCGTTTGCTCGACGGTCTTGGACCCCGCCGCTCTGAGACCTTGATCCTGCTCGTCGGCGACAACGGGACCCCGCAGTCGGCGGCGCGTCCGCCGTTGACCGAGGACCGCGTCAAGACCACGGTCTTCGAGCCGGGGGTGCGCGTACCGATGGTGTGGGTCGGTCCCGGCTTGCCGGCTGGGGTTCGGCGCCTCGGTCCCGTCGGCGTCGTCGACCTGCTGCCGACGCTTGCTGACCTGCTCGCGGAGCCGCTGACGCCCCACCAAGCCGCGGCCGTCGACGGTCGGTCGGTGGCGGCGCACCTTCGGGTCGGCACCGACGAGGGTTTGGGGCCGGTGTACGCCGAGATGTACTCGCCGTCGGCCCGCGCGCCCGAGGACTTCCGGAGCTGGCATCGCGCGGTGCGCGACCGCCGTTGGAAGTTGGTGGACGACAACGGGGAACGTCAGCTCTTCGATCTCTCGGTGGACCCATGGGAGACGCGCGACGTCGCGGCCCGTCATGCGGACGTGGTCGCGCGCCTCGCAGAAGCGTTCCCGCCACCGCGGTCCGAATGACTTAGGCGCTGCGGGCGTCGTCGAGGCCGTGGAACCCGGACGGGCGGTCGATGATCCGGACGACGCCGGCGCCGATCGCGGCGGCAGCTTGCTCTGCGGCGGCTTGTGCCGCTTGCCGTTCGGCGTCCTCGGACGCGATCCATTCGGCGAGAGCATCCTCTCCGGCGAGCGTGTCGGGCCTTGGCTCCAGCGGTGGGAGCGCGGCGGGGTAGCGCTGCAGGACCGTGGCGCCGAGGCGAAGCCCGGCCTGCGCGAGATCGTGGCGCCAACGTGCGAGGGCCGCTTCGTCGACCCGTCGGCGCGCGTCGATCACCAAGTGCGCGGCGGTGTCGGGTCCCACGAGCCAAGCCGCGACGTAGGCGGCGTCGTCGCGGAGCGCGTCGAGCAGCGTTCGGAGCCGTTGGAGCAACGACTGAAGGTCGTCGATCAGCGAGGGCCCCGCGATCCGACGGACGACCGCGGCGACGGCGCGCTCTGCGAGCCCGCCTCCGCCGAGCAGTCCGGTGAGGCGTGTCGGGTCGAGCGTTCGCTGGAGACGGCGCGGTGCGTCGAGGAGATCGAGGACGTGGCCGGACGGGGGCGTGTCGAGCACGACGCGGTCGTAGGCGCCGCGGGCGGCGAGGCGCGCGAGGGTGGCGACCGCGATCCATTCGTGTCCACCGTTGAGCGTGCGCACGAGGGGATGAAACCACGGGTGGGCGGCGAGTGCCTCGGCGTCGCGGACGGGGAGGACCTCTCGGACGTAGGCTTCCCACGCCGCCTCGCGTTCGAGCATCGCGGCGTCGAGTTGCAACGGCCCGGGTAGCCGGGTCGGGACGACGCCGAGCGGCAAGCCGAGCGCGTCTGCGAGGCGCCGCGCCGGGTCGACGGTGAGCAGCAGCACCCGTTCCCCTCGTTGGGCAGCCTGCAGTGCCAAGACGACGGCGGCGGTGGTCTTGCCGACGCCGCCGGTGCCGACGACGACCGAGAGCCGGGTCACGAGTCCTCCAGCGCGTCGACCAGAGGTGCGAGCGCATCGGACCATGCCCCCCACGGCGGATGCCCGTCCGCGGCGGCGGCATCGGCCATCGGGAGCTGTGGGAGGTGGTCCAGCCCGCGCGCCGCGAGGCCCGTCCGTAGCGTGTCGTTGGCGGCGTCGGCGAGCGCGACGCGCGCTTCGAGCAAGTCCATCCTCGCGTTCCACCCTGGCGGTAGGTCGGGACGCGGTTGGGGTGGGCGTGGCGGCGTGCGGTTCATGACGATCGCGTGGGGTCGACGCCCGGCGGCGAGGGTGGCGTCGATGCTCTCGAGGGTCTCGCTCGCGGGGAGCGGCTCGGGGAGGCTGACGACCACTTGGCGCATCGTCTGTTCGTCGCCGATCAAGTCGGCGATCTTCGCGGCGAGGCCATGAAACGGGCCGGTTCGGGCCAACGCCGCGACGACGCCGGGCGCGTCGAGGAGGCGATGTCCATGGCCCGTCGCCGGGGCATCGAGGATGATCGCGTCGAGGGGGACCTCGTCGCCGATCGGCCAGCGGAGGCGATCCTCGACCTTGCCGAGCTGCACGAGGTCGGCGAGGCCGGGGACGGCGTCGACGAGCGCCGACATCGGTCGGCTCCCGAGCGCGGCACCACCGAGCGCGCCCACGGGGAGCTTCCTCGTGCCGAAGTCGCGTAGGGCGGCAGGCGTGGCGAGGGTGGAGACCGACACGTTGGTGGTGATCGGGGTCGGCGCGTACGCGGGCGCGACGCCGCAACGGCGTGCCAGGCCGGGGTCGTTGTGCAGCGAAACGATCCAGACGCGCCGTCCGCGCGAGGCCCATGCCCGTGCGAGGGCGACGGCGACCGTCGTCCGCCCGACGCCCCCCTTGCCGTCGACGACGACGAGGCGCTGGTTCATGGGGATGACGGTGGGGACGCTGCCGTGTCGTCGTCGCGCCCTTCGTGCTCGTCCGCGCTCAGCGTCGCGTCGGGGTCCTCGACGTCCCTACCCGGCGTGGTGGCTTCCCCGGTGGCGTCGGTCGCGGGGTGCGTCCCGCTGTCGCTGCCGTCGGCGGGCGGTGGCAGCGCGATGGGGGGGGTGAGGGTCGGGGAGACGGTCTCGGCGGCGGTGCGGCCGATGACGTCACGGCGGGTCGTGGGGCCGTCCTCGGGTTCTTGCCACTGCGGCGCGCCGGAGGCCGCGTCGGTTCCCTCGGGGGGGATGACGGCGGGCTCGGGGAGCTCGCGGACGAGCGCGGTCGCGACGGCGCGGACGACGCGCGCGGAGAGCAGCAGCCCGAGGTGCCCGGTGCCCTCGATGCCGATGGCGTACGCCGGCTCGGCGATCGCGGACTCGGCAGGCACGACGGCGGGATCGTCGGTCGTCCACACCGAGTACACCGTGCCGGGGATGGGCAGCAGCTCGTGGAGCAGCACGCTGTCGGGCCGGAGCGCGTCGCCCGAGACGCCTCGACGGAAGACGGCCATCCGTGTTCCGCGCCATGGCGCTGCGAGGGCGATGAGCCGTCGAACGACCTCGCCTCCCGTTCGGTGGCGCATCATCCACCCGGCGATGACCCCGCCATACCCGAACGCGACGACGTCGACGCGCTGCCGCTGCTGTGACAACGCGAAGTCGCGCAGCGCGTCCTCGAGGAACGTCGCGGCGGCGGTGAGTTCGGCCTCGGGGAGCGTCCACCGCACGATGCGCACGCGGTGACCGCGGTGGGCGAGCGCGATCGCGAGCGGGACCATCGACCCGCGGCCCCAGTCGGGGTCGGGGACGAGGAGCACCGCCGAGCGGTCGCCGCGCGCACCCAGCGGCAGCGGCCAATAGCGTCCCGGGAGGCGGAACAGTCCGAAGAACGCACGAAACAGCGCCTCTCGACTGAGGGCGGCGATGCGGTCTCGGTGCCAGGGTGTGGCGACCTGTCGGTCGGCGGCTTGCACGATGAAGCCCGCCCACGCGTACGCGGTGGTGATCCCGACGAAGATCGCCAGCAGCAGGACGAGCAGCTCTGCGGGGTGCAGCGTCAGGCCCACACGGATCTCCTTGCCGTCCGGCGGCGCGGTTCGTATATCCCGCCCCCGACGGGAGGTCGCCGTGCCGATCTACGAGTATCGTTGCCTGAGCTGCGGACATCGCTTCGAGCAGATGCGCAAGATGTCCGAGGCGCCGCCGCCTTGTCCGACGTGCGGTGAAGCCGTCGAGAAGCAGATCAGCGTCTCGAGCTTTCATCTCAAGGGCGGTGGTTGGTACAGCGATCACTACGGACTGAAGTCCGGTGGCGACGCGGGTGGATCCTCGAGCGGAGGTGGCGAGTGAGCGCTCGCATCCTCGATGGCGCCGCGCTCGGCCGCGCCGTTCAAGCGTCGATTTCGGCGCAGGTCGCTGGGTTGCCGCGCAAGCCGGGCCTCGCCGTCGTGCTCGTCGGCGCGGATCCTGCAAGCCAGGTCTATGTGCGGAGAAAGGGACAAGTCGCCGATCAGCTCGGCTACCTGCACCGACAGATCGACCTCGCCGCGGGGGCGAGCCGCGCCGAGATCCTCGACGTGGTGCACGGTCTCTCGGACGACCCCGAGATCGACGGCATCCTCGTGCAGTTCCCGCTTCCCCGGCGCGATGACGAGCTCGCCGTCCTCGACGCACTCCCTCCCGAGAAGGACGTCGACGGGTTCACGCGGGCCAGCATGGGCTTGCTGGCGCAAGGTCGGCCGCAGCTCGTCGCCTGCACCCCCAAGGGCGTGATGCGGCTCCTCGCGCACGGTGAGGTCGAGCTCGCGGGCAAGCATGCCGTGGTGATTGGTCGCAGCAACATCGTCGGGCGCCCGATGGCGATGCTCCTCGAACAGGCCAACGCCACCGTCACGGTCTGCCACAGCCGCACGCCCGACGTGGCGCGGCATTGCCGCGAGGCAGACGTCGTGATCGCCGCGGTCGGACGACCCGAGATGGTCCGGGGCGCTTGGATTAAGCCGGGCGCGGCGGTCATCGACGTCGGCATGAACCGTCTGCCGAGCGCGGACGGCAAGGGTCGCCTGGTCGGCGACGTCGCCTACGACGAGGTGGCCGCGGTCGCCGGCGCGATCACACCCGTCCCGGGCGGCGTGGGCCCGATGACGATCGCGATGCTGATGGAGAACACGCTTCAAGCGGCGCGCGCGCGGCTCGGCGTCGGCTGACGCGACGTCGCGGCGCGTCTCCGGAAGCGGACGGGCGACACGCCGCGTGCTAGGGCGGCGCCGTTCCTGCAACCTTGGAGACTCCATGAACGTCGCCCTCATCACCGGTGCCGCGAGCGGCCTCGGCCTCGCCACCGCGCAGCGCTTCCTCGACGGAGGGTGGGCGGTCGTCGGTGTCGACAAGAACGCGGAGGCTGGTGCCGAGATCTTCGCGCAGCTCGGTCCGACCGCGAAGTTCGTGGCAGCCGACGTCGCCTCGGAGGCCGACATCCTCGCCGCGATCGACGCGGCCGACACGCTCGGCGACTTGCGCGCGGCGGTGAGCTGTGCGGGCGTCGGCTGGGCGTCGCGCGTGATCGGCAAGGAAGGGCCGCACAAGCTCGACCTGTTCGAGACCGTCATCAAGATCAACCTCGTCGGCACGTTCAACGTGCTGCGGTTGGCCGCGGCCCGGATGGCGAAGAACGAGCTCGACGCCCAAGGTCAGCGCGGCGTCATCATCAACACCGCTTCGGTCGCGGCGATGGAAGGTCAAATCGGTCAGATCGCCTACTCCGCGAGCAAGGGCGGCGTCCTCGCGATGGCGCTTCCGGCGGCGCGCGACCTGGCCACGGTCAACGTCCGCGTGTTGACGATCTGCCCGGGCATCTTCGACACCCCGATGGTCGCGGGTCTGCCCGAGAAGGTCCGCGAGGCCCTCGCCGCGGGTGTGCCCAACCCGTCCCGCCTCGGGATGCCCTCGGAGTACGCGGATCTCGCTTGGACCATCGCCCACAGCCCGTACCTCAACGGTGAAGCGATCCGCATCGACGGTGCGATCCGTCTCGCGCCTCGCTGACCTTGCGAGGTTGACGGTCGGCGCGCTGTCGGTGATGGTCCGGCATGCGCGCCTCCGCCACGCTTCCCGCTGGTATGCATGTGTCCGCTGAGGCGGCGGGCCTCGTGATCCGCTGGCCTGGCGACCTCACCCTCGGTGCCTCGGGCGGTCCATGGGCCCGTGTAGAGGTCGGGGGCGATCTGCGCGTCGAGAGCCTGGGATCGGTGGGTGAGGTCGTCGTGGGCGGCACGCTTTTCGTTCGGGGTGCGCTCGACGCGCGCCGCATCGAGGCAGGTGCCGTCGAGGCCGAGGACGCCGTGCTCGCCGCCGCGAACCTCGCCGTCGCGGGGACGTTGCGCGCGTCGCGCACGGAGTTGACCCTGCAGCACGCGACGGCCTCGGGTGTGCTGTTCGGACCGGGGACGCGTGGCGCGGTGCAGCGTTGGAACGGCCCGGCGCCCCGGCTGCCGTGCGCCGTGGAAGGCCCTTGGTCGTCGGGGACGCCGCAGCCGGACGCGGCGCCCAAGCGCGTCGCCCCGGCGTCATCGGCGCCATCGGGGTCTCCGCGGTGGCCCGGCTTGGTGACGCGTGAAGGCCGTGGCGGCGAAGCATCGCCTTCAGAGCGCGCCCGCGTCGTGGCGATCTGCGCGTCGTTGGTCGGGGAGGCGGCCGCGCGGCAGTTGCGCTCGGCGGACGATGCGGATGGGCTCGCGCTCATGCTGCTGCGCGCCTACCGCGACGCGCGCCGCGCCCCGCCACCGACGTGGCTTCGCGACGCCCAGATCGGGCTGTCGCGGAGCGTGTGACGCGGTTCAGTTCTGCGCGTTGACGTCGGCCGTCGTGCACACGAGCTGCCCGAGGCCCTGCCCTTCGACGTACCCTGCGACGCAGACCGTCTCTTGGTCGATCGCTTCAACGGTGACGACCGTGCCGTCGGGGCTGAACGCGACCTCGCCCGATGCGGGCACCCACATCGCGAAGGCTCCCGGCAAGCCGAACACCGTCGCGTCGGCCTCGAGCGGTCCGCTCGGCGGTGGCGCGGGGATGGTTGGCATCGGAACCTCGGCAAGCAGGCCGTCTCCGGTGCTGAGCACCGCGACCTCGGTTCCGTCGAGCTGGAGCGAGAAGGTGTCGCCGGCGGCGGCCTCCACCGGGGCGACGAAGGAGGTGCCACGGGTGGTCGCGGACCAGCTTCGACCGGTCTTGTCGACCAACGTCACCTCGGCACCCTCGGAAACGGCGCCGGGAAAGCCGACCCACGTGGCGTAGCCGATGCCCTCGCCCAAGCGGAGCGCGGCCGTCCAAGCGATCGGGCCGCCGCCGAGCCCTGCGGCGGACGCGTCGGGGGAACCGGTGCTGTCCGAGACCTCGTTGGAGGTCGCGTCGTTGCAGGCCGCCGCGTTGACGGCGTAGGTGCCATCAAGGCAGAGGTAGCCGGTCTCGTCGACGGCGCCGCATCCCAAGGCGGTCGCGGCAGCGAACAGAGCGAACACGAACGGCAGGTGAGAGGTCATCGTTCCTCCGGCGGTTGGGCGGCGATCGCGACGGTCAGACCGAAGCGTGCGGGTTCGGGGTCGTGGAGCGCCTGGGCCTCGAGCGCCATCGCCTCCTGCCGCAGCGTGGCGAACACGCGGTCGATCATCGGGACGACCTGTTCGGGCCGCGCCGCGAACGACCAGGTGCGCGCCCCGGCGGGCGGACCGTCGGCCAGCAGGAAGCGTTGATGGACGCTGTCGGCTACGACGGACATCTGGTGGTTGATCGCATCCACGCGCGCGCCGAGGTCTTCTGCGAGGTGCGAACGGAAGGATCCGCTCAACGCGACCTCGTCGCCCGTTGCCTCGACCCACCCGACCTCGGCGAGGTGCTTGAGGACGCGGTCGACCTCGGGGGCGTCGAGTCCCGTGAGGTGGACGAGCGTCTCTGGGGTGCGCGGTGCGCCGAGGAGCGCGCCCGTGACGAGGCGGATCGGCTCGACCCGTGTTTCCGGGGCGAAGAAGGCGTCGTTCATCGATCGGTTCAGCGTGCCCGCGGTGCGCAGGCTGACGCCGAGCTTGTCGGCGATCGCGGCGAGATCGCGGGGATGACGGCGGCGGTATTCGACGAAGTAGGCGGTGCGAAGAAGCTCGGTGAGCCGGTCGAGCGGGAGCTGGACGCGGGCGGCGAGGCGCACGGCGGCGTGCAGCAACGAAAACACGAGGCGCGATGTGAGGGACTCGACGCGGGACACGTCGGGAACGGCGATCTCGGGGGTTCGCGGTGAGCGCGTCACGTCGCCTCCACGGGCTCTTTAGCACCCGTCCTGGGAATCGGCAAACTTTTGCCGAACATGTCAGGGCGTGCCGTGAACGTCCGTCCCGACCTCGAACGCGGACAGTCGCCACGTGTTGCGGATCAGGTTGTTCGCGCGCCCGAGCGTCACCAACACGCCGGAGGTCGCCGTTGCGTTGGGCAGCTCGGTCGCGCCGATGTCGGCGTTCTTGATGCAGGCGGTGGGGTAGTGGGCGGCGACGTCGTTGAGGGTGCCGGGCGCGCCTTGCGCGGCCCCGAAGTCGGCGTCGGGCAGGATCTGGAGCTCGGGGTTGTCCGGGCGGAACAGCCCGCCAACCGCGGTGAACTTGGCGGCGCTCCGGAGCAACACCCAGCGCGACGCGCCGCCTGCGGTGGTGGTGGGAGCGCCGAGGTTGGCGAACGCGACGTTGATGTAGGCGTACGATGCCCCGTCGCAAGCGAGATCGACGAGGAGGCCGAGCTCGGGGCCGGTGAGGTCGCTGCCGTTGATCTTGGTGGCCTCGAGGGCGAACGACGCGATGTCGGCGAGCGGTCGTCCGTCGTAATGCCCAAAGCCGAGGATCGCGCGGTTGCCGGTGCCGGGCCCGTTGTACCCACCGACGGGCTGACTTCCCGTGGCCTTCGTCGACATCAGCACGGTGCCCCCGGCGGACGTCGGTGGCGGCGCGCTGGCTTCGTTGACCGACCAGTCGCAGGCCGTCGCGAGCCCGAGCGCGGTCGGGGTGGGGCACGCAGGGGGCGGCGGCTCGGGCGTGTCGGTCTCGGGCGTGTCGGCGCTCGCCGTCTCCTCGGGCGCGGGCGTGCCGGTTTCGTCGACGTCGGGCGTGTCGACCGGCGGCGTCGGTGGCTCGAAGGGCGGCGGCAGATCCTTGGACGGGCCACACGCGGCGACGAGGGCGAGGAGCGAAAGGCGGAGAGCTGAGCGCATACGGACTCCGACGAGGCTGCCGCCCCGCTGGTGGCCACGATAACGGAGAGCCGTGGGGGTTGCATGAACGAGCCGACATGGGGCCGGGTTCCGCTGACGTTGCAACCGATCGGGGTCGTCCGATCGCCGTACCGCGAACGATTTGGTACGCCGCGGCAGGCCACGGTCGCCGCCGGCAGCGCGACCGGTCAGGCCGAAGAGGCGACGCTCGAGCTGTTCGCCGATCGCGTCCCGCCCGAGATCCTGCGCGACCTCGAGGGTTTTAGCCACCTGTGGGCGATCGTCTGGTTCGATCGGAACGAGGGCTGGCGGCCGACCGTGACCCCGACGCGCGGCCCGCGCAAGAAGCGCGGCCTGTTCGCGACGCGCTCGCCCCACCGTCCGTGCCCGATCGGACTGAGTGCGTTGCGGATCGTGGGCGTCGACGGCCTGACGGTGCGCGTCCTCGGCGTCGATCTCTTGGATGGCACCCCGCTCCTCGACATCAAGCCCTACGTCCCCTACGCCGACGCGTTCCCCGACGCCGCGGTGGGTTGGCTCGCCGAGGTCGTAGGTCCTGACGACGGCCCCGACCGCGCCACCCGAACGCCAGGACGCCATCGGTGCACGGCCGGCGCGCAGGTCTCGATGGATCCAACGGCGTCCGACGCGTCAGAGTGAGGGAGTAGGTCGGGTTTTCGGTTGTCGGCACTGAGTGGCGCGCGTGCGACCACTGCGTGTGGTATGTTCGACCAAAGTGTCGGCAGAGGAGGCTCCCGTGATGAGCAACCGTTGGGCGCGTTGGATCCATGGTGCGGCGTTCGGTGCGGTGGTGTTGTCGGCGGGAGGGTGTCGCAACGTCCTCGGCGACGACAAGTCCGACGTGGTCGTCGTCCTCCCCGGTGACTCGGACACGCCCGATCCCGACATCCCCGACGACGATGAGGACGGCTACCTCGCCGAAGTCGACTGCAATGACCTCGACGCGTCGGTGAACCCCGGTGTGGCCGAGGTTCCCTACGACGGCGTCGACAACGACTGCAACGCCGCGACCCTCGACGACGACCTCGACCAAGACGGCGCGGGCCGCGTCGACGACTGCGACGATCAGGATCCGCTGCGCTACCCCGGCGCCATCGAGGCGTGCGACGGCGTCGACAACGACTGCGACACGCTGGTGGACGACGCGGCCGGCGATCTGTGGTTCGTCGACGACGACGGCGACGGCTTCGGGTTGGACGGTGAGACGGTCCAAGGTTGTTCGATCGGACTCGGCTTGTCGGCGGTGGGCGGTGACTGTGACGACGCCGTTCGCGAGATCTTCCCCGGCGCGCCGGAGCGGTGCAATGGCCTCGATGACGACTGCAACGCAACCATCGATGACAACGCCGCCGACGCGCTGACGTGGCATCCCGATGCCGACGGCGACGGCTTTGGGGATCCGGCCTCGGTGCGCTTCGACTGCGCGCCCGCCACCGGCGAGACGCTGGATGCCACCGACTGCAATGACGCCGACGCGGCGATCCGTCCGAGCGGGATCGAGCTGTGCAACAGCGTGGACGACGACTGCAACGGCACGGTCGATGACAACGCCGCCGACGCCGTCGCGTTCTACACCGACGCCGACACCGACGGATATGGCGACTTCAACCAGAGGGTGTTTGCCTGCAATGGCTCGCTCGGGGTCTCCGAGGTCCCCGGGGATTGCGATGACGCGCGTGCGACGGTCTCCCCGGCGGCGAGCGAGGTCTGCGACGGCCTCGACAACGACTGTGACACCTTCGTGGACGAAGCGGGGGCGACGGGCGGCACCGTGTTCTACCGCGACGGCGACGCCGACGGACGCGGCAACGCGTCGGGCGGCACCCTCGAGGCCTGCGCCGCGCCGACCGGGTACGCGGCGTCGAGCGACGACTGCGACGACGCCATCCCGACGATCTACCCTGGCGCGTTCGAGTACTGCGACGGCTACGACAATGACTGCGACGGCCAGCTCGACGAGGGCGCGACGTCCAACGCCACTTGGTACCTCGACGTCGACGGCGATGGCTTCGGCCTGACGTCCGACACGGTCTTGGCTTGTGCACGGCCGGTCGGCTACGCGCCCGCGCCCGGTGACTGCCTCGACACCGATCCGACGGTGCGCCCCGGTGGCACCGAGGCGTGCAACGGTCTCGACGACGACTGCAACGGTCGCGTCGACGACGCTGCGCCCGGGGTCGGCGTGCCTTGGTACCTCGACGCCGACGCCGACGGTTACGGCTTCCCGCTGTTCGCGGTCACCGCCTGTGTGGCGCCGTCGGGGTTCGTCGCCGACCGCACCGACTGCGACGACCTGCGCTCGCAGACCAACCCGGGGGCGCCCGAGCTGTGCGACGACCTCGACAACGACTGCGATCGCGCGATCGATGAGGACGCGATCGATCCGTCCGGCTGGTGGCGCGACGTCGACGGCGACGGCTACGGCGACACCCGCGACGTCTCCTTCGCGTGCGACCGTCCCACCGGCTACGTCGGCAACTTCCTCGACTGCGACGATACGACCTCGGCGATCCGCCCGGGTACCTTCGAGACCTGCAACGGCCTCGACGACGACTGCGACACGCAGATCGACGAAGGCGCGTCGAACCCGCGCGCTTGGTACCGCGACGTCGACGGCGACGGCTACGGCGATCCGCTCGCGACGCAGAGCGCGTGCTCGCCGCCGGCTGGCTACGTCGCGTCTGCGGGCGACTGCAACGACGGCAGCGCGGCGGTCAACCCCGCCGCGCTCGAGCGGTGTGGTGGTGGCGACGAAGACTGTGACGGGCGGACCGATGAGTCGGACGCCGCAGACGCCACCACGTTCTACGTCGATGCCGACACCGATGGCTTCGGCAACGTCAACCGGCCGCAGGCAGCGTGCAGCGCGCCGGTGGGCACTGTTGCGAACGCGTCGGACTGTGACGACAGCCGGGGCGCGATCAACCCGAACGCCGACGAGGTCTGCAACGGCCTCGACGACGACTGTGATGGGGGGGTCGACATCGGCGCGACCGGTTCGGGCCAGTGGTTCGCCGATGCCGACGGCGATGGCTTCGGGGATCCGTCGACGTCCGTTGGCGCGTGCGCTGCGCCCGCCGGCTACGTCGCCGACAGCAGCGACTGCGACGACACCACCACGCTGGTCAGCCCCGCACGCTCTGAGACGTGCGACGGCCTCGACAACGACTGCACCGGCGTGGCCGACGACAACGCGCTCGATGCGCCCACGTACTACCGCGACCGCGACGCCGACGGCTACGGCGACCGGCTCGCGAGCCTCAGCGCCTGCGTGGCGCCCGCGGGCTACGTGGCCAACCGCAACGATTGCGCCGACAACGACGATCTTCGCAACCCGGCGGCGGACGAGGTCTGCGACGGCGTCGACAACGACTGCGACGGCTCGGTGGATCAAGGCGCCATCAACGTCGGCGTGTACTACCGTGACGTCGACGGCGATCTCGTGGGGGACGCCGGGGACTCCTACGTCGGTTGTGAGCTCGCAGGCTACGTGAGCGTTGCGGGTGACTGCGACGACACGCTCGCGACGGTCGCCCCGGGTCGCCCGGAGGCGTGCAACGGTCGCGACGACGACTGCGACAACCAGATCGACGAGAACGCGGTCAGTGGGACGGTGTTGGTGTTCCTCGACGGTGACGGCGATGGCTTCGGCACCGGCGGGACGGTGGCCGTGTGCGCCGGCACCGCGGGGTACGTGGCCGCGGCGGGTGACTGCGACGATCGCGCCACCAACATCTACCCAGGGGCGCCGGAGTACTGCGACACGTTCGACAACGACTGCGACGGTATCGTCGACGAGAACACGGTCGCGAACGCGACGTGGTACGCCGACAACGACCTGGACGGCTTCGGCGATGCCGCCGACAGCGTCGAGACCTGTACCCCGCCCGCTGGCTACGTCTCGTCGTCCACCGACTGCGACGACGGCAACGCGGCCGCCTACCCGGGCGCCGCCGAACTGTGCGACGCGTTCGACAACGACTGTGACGGGCAGACGGACGAGTCGGCCACCAACGCGCCGACTTGGTACGCCGACATCGATGGCGACGGCTACGGGCGCTCCAGCCTGACGCAGCGCGCGTGCGCGGCACCGTCGGGCTTCGTCTCGGACGCGACCGACTGCGACGACAACCGCGACGAGAGCAACCCGGGTGCGGCCGAGATCTGCGACGGGCTCGACAACGACTGCGACCTGCTGGTGGATGACGGTGTGGTCAACGCCACGGCCTGGTACGCGGACGTCGACGCCGACGGCTACGGTGCAGGCGTTGCGGTCTTCGCTTGTGGTGCGCCGTCCGGCTACGTCAGCAACGTCGCCGACTGCGATGACGGCTCTGCGCAGATTCGCCCGGGAGGGATCGAGATCTGTGACGGCCGCGACGACGACTGCGACGGCCAAATCGACGAGTCCGCGATCAACCCGCGCACTTGGTACCGCGACCTCGACGGCGACAGCTGGGGCGACGTCAACGCGACGGCGTCGGCCTGTGCGGCGCCGAGCGGCTACGCGGGCCGTGCGGGCGACTGTGACGACGGCCGCGCGTCGGATCGCCCCGGTGGTACCGAGGTGTGCGACGGTCGCGACAACGACTGCGACGCCGCGACCGACGAAGGCGCTGCTGATGCCGCGACGTGGTACGTCGACGCCGACCTCGACGGCTACGGCAACCCGCTCGGCGAGCGCGTCGCGTGTTCTGCGCCCGCCGGTACGGTGGCCAACGCGCAGGACTGCGCTGACAACCTCGCGGCGGTGAACCCCGCGGCGGCAGAGACCTGCAACGGTCGCGACGACGACTGCGACGGCGCCGTGGATGACGCCGCGGCGGGTTCGGTGGTCTGGTACGCCGACGTCGACGACGACGGGTTCGGCAACGCCGCTTCGTCGCAGTCGGCGTGCTTCCAGCCGACGGGCTTCGTGCGGTCGGCGACCGACTGCAATGACGCTCGCGCGACGGTTTACCCCGGTGCGAACGAAGTCTGTGACGGCTTCGACAACGACTGCGACCTGGCGGTCGATGAGGGCGCGGCGGGGGCGGGCACCTACTACGCCGACGCCGACGTCGACGGGTTCGGGGATCCCAACGTGTCGCGGGTCGCGTGTTCCGTGCCGGCCGGCTTTGTCGCCAACGCGTCGGACTGTAACGACGACGCCGCGGAGGCCAACCCCAACGGCACCGAGGTCTGCGACGAGCTCGACAACGACTGTGACGGCACGGTCGACGACAACGCGACCAACGCGGCCACCTACTACCGGGATGGCGACGGCGATGGCTACGTCGACCTGCAGACGACGCTCGCGTCGTGCAAGCCGACCCCGGGCTACACCACGACCGTCACGGCGGACGACTGCGCCGACAACCTCGCGACCGTCTACCCGGGCGGGACCGAGACCTGCGACGGCCAAGACAACGACTGCAACGGCGCGGTCGACGATGGCGCGGTGTCGGTGGCCACTTGGTACCGCGACCTCGACGGCGATGGCTTCGGCGCGCCGGGTGTCTCGATCAACACCTGCGCTCCCCCGGCGGGCTACGTGCTCGACCGTCGCGACTGCAACGACGCCACCGCGTCGGTGTTCCCTGGCGCGGCGGAAGTGTGCGACGGTGTCGACCAAGACTGCGACGGCTCGATCGACGAGTCGGCCGTGGACGCGCTCACTTGGTACGCCGACCTGGACGCGGACGGCTACGGGGCGGGCGCCACGACGCGCGCCTGTACGCTGCCGGTGGGCTACGCCGGGCGCGCAGGGGACTGCAACGACGCCGCTGCCGGGGTCTACCCCACGGCGACCGAGACCTGCGACAACGTCGACCAGGACTGCGACGGCGTCGTCGACGACAACGCCTCCGGGGCCGCGACGTGGTACCGCGACGCGGACGTCGACGGGTTCGGCAACCCGGACTTTGGCCTCCGTGCATGCACGCAGCCGATCGGGTTCGTCGCCGAGGGGTCCGACTGTGCGGACGCCGTCGCCACGATCGCGCCGGGTAAGCCCGAGCTGTGCGACGGCTTCGACAACGACTGCGACACCTTGGTGGATGAGGGCGTCACCAACCAGACGCGGTTCTACGTCGACGGCGACGCGGACCTCTACGGTGGGCCGAACAACAGCGTCTTGGCCTGCGTCAACCCCGGTGGCTACCTCACCGTGGGCGGTGATTGCAACGACGCCGTCGCGGCGATCAACCCGGGCGCGCCGGAGTACTGCGACAGCATCGACAACAACTGCAACGGCCTGATCGACGACGGCGCCGCTGTGGATGCGTTGACCTGGTACGCCGACGCCGATGCCGACTTGTACGGCAACAGCGCGGTCTCGCTCCCTGCGTGCACGAAGCCCACGGGCTACGTCGCGAACAGCACCGACTGCAACGACCTCCGCGCTGCCGATAACCCTGGCGCCAGCGAAGTCTGCGACGGCTTCGACAACGACTGCGACCGCGCCACCGACGAGGCCGACGCCGTCAACGCGCCGACCTGGTACATCGACAACGACGGCGACGCCTACGGCACCACCGCCTCGACGCGTCGCCAGTGCGCCGCACCGGCTGGGTTCGCGGCCGCTTCGGGCGACTGCGACGATACGCGTCTGGCGGTGAACCCGGCGGCACCTGAGGTCTGTGACGGTCGCGACAACGACTGCAACGGCACCATCGACGGTGCGAGCTCGGTCGACGCGGTCACGTACTACCGCGACGCCGACGGCGACGGCTTCGGTGCCCCTGCGGTTTCGACCACCTCGTGTACGCAGCCGTCTGGCTACGTCGCCGACGGGCGCGACTGCAACGACACCACGACGGCTATCAAGCCGGGTGCCACCGAGACGTGCAACGGCAAGGACGACAACTGCACGTCGACGATCGACGAGACGCCGAACCTCTGCCCGTCGGTCGTCTTCATGTACAACGGCCACGGCTACATGTGGGTCGTCACCGGCCGGTCTTGGACGTCGGCGCGCGACTTCTGTACGTCCTACGGGTACTACCTGATCACCGTCAACGACGCGGCCGAGAACGTCTGGGCCGACGACTTCTCCGTCACGTTCTCGACCACGCGGTGGTGGACGGGCCTCAATGACCTCGCGCTCGAGGACGCCGGCCGGGCGGGCGACCAGTGGGTGTGGGTGAACGGCGAGACCTCGACGTACCGCAACTGGGCGGCGGGCGAGCCGAACAACGTGTACAGCACGACGTACCGCCAGGACGAGGACTGCATGCAGTTCAACCGCTACGGCGACGGCACGTGGAACGACGAGTGGTGCAGCCAGGCCCTGCCGTTCATCTGCGAGACGTCGGGCCCGTGATCTCGCCTCGCTGAACGCGCTGACGCCCGGCTTCGGTCGGGCGTCCTTCTTTTTGGGCTAGGACTCGCGGATCAGCAGCGCGGACGAGGTCTGTCCCACGATCTGCAGCCGCTCGCCGGCTTCGAGGCGCGCACGCCAAGGGGCGCGGTCGGCGTCGTGCGCGAGGGTGGCCGTGGCGTGGGGGAGCGCGATCGCGCCGCCTTCGGCGAGGCGTTCGAGGTCCGCTCGGGCGGGCCGCAGCGCGTAGGCGAAGCTGCGCGACGACGCGTCGTGGAACGGCAGGTCGACCTGGCGCAGACCGAGCGGGCCGAAGCGGAGGTGGGTGCGCACGGCGGGGTTGTCGGCTTGGGTGACGCCGACGGCTTCGTCCGCGCCGATCACGGCGAGGTTGAGCAGCTTCGTGAGGAAGCCGAGCCCGCGGACGGCCGAAGCGAGGCTCACCGACGCCCACCGGCCAGCGACCGCCGTGGGCACCGCGAGGGCTTCGGAGACCGGAACCAATCCCAAGCGGCGCGCGTCCGGGTCGCGCCACGGCATTGGAAGCTCCTCCCAGGGGGCCGCGAACCCCACGAACAGCGAGGGCGTCACGGCGAGGTCCCACTGGACCCAACGCGGCATCGCCATGGCGCCGAATGCGTGGTGGTTGAGGCGGCTCATCGCGCGGTGGAAGGGTTCAGAAGTGGCCCGGTCGGCCTCGATCGCGCGAACCTGCAGGCCGAACGGGCGGAGGTCGACGCGCGCCAAGTTGTCGGCGGCCC
>JBEIFN010000015.1:0-19271 GCA_040382435.1 Alphaproteobacteria bacterium | reverse complement strand
TGCTCGTCGTGCGCGCGCTGGAGACGGCACGCGCTCACCTCACCCTCGACGGCGAGGCGGAGCTGGTCGACATCATCGACGCCCACCTCGATGGCGCGCTCGATGGCTCCCCGCAGGACCGTGCGCGCGTCGTCCAAGCCGTACGGGACCTCGGCGACCTGAACCGCCGGGGCGTGGCCGAGGTCGACCGAGACGTTCAGTCGCGCAGCATCGCGAGCGCTTGGGTCGTCCTGCTGTTCGGTGTGACGGCGGCGGCCTTGACGCTGCTGCTGCAGCGTCGGTGGGGAGACCGGTTCATGCTCCCGATCCTAGAGATGCGTGACGCGCTCGCCGATGTGGAGGGCGGCAATCGATTCCGCCGCGTCACCCCGCTCGACGGCCCCGACGAAGCCAAGGAGCTCACGGCGGCCCTCAACCGCCTCGTCGACCGCGCCCAGCGTGCCGAGGACAACGCCCCGACGTCGCGACGCTGAGCGGGCGACGACGCGCCCGAAGGCTGCCGTCCAAACGGGCGTGCAACCACGAAGACGGGCGGCGCCGGTGCGTGTCAGTCGCCATCGATGCGCACGCCGAGCGCCGCCGCACGCAGCGCGAGGCCATGCGGCGTAAGACCCAGCAGGCTGGCAGCGCGTGCGGCCCCCTGCCCGATGGCCTCCTGCAGCAGCCGGCGCTCGAGCGCCTCGAGGGGGACACCGCCGTCTGGCAGGTGCCAGTCGGGCAACGCGAGGGCGACCTCTTCCTCACGCCGCCCCCAGCGAATCTCCGGCGGCAGCTCCTCGGCGAGCACCACCTCGCCTTGGCCGAGGAGCACCAGCCGTTCCACCACGTTGCGAAGCTCACGCACGTTGCCCGGCCACGACCACGCTGTGAGCCGGTCCATCGCCTCCCCGCTGAACGCGCGGCGTTTTCGGCCATGGCTCGTCGAGAAACGCTGAAGGAAGGCGGACGCCAAGCCGGGGATGTCGGACCGTCGATCGGCGAGCGGCGGGAGCCGAATCGGGACGATGTCGAGCCGGAAGAACAGGTCCTCACGGAACCGACCGGCGCGCACCTCGGCAGCCAGATCGCGGTTGGTGGCGGCGACGAGCGCGACGTCCATCGGCAGGCTCACGACGCCGCCCACGCGCCGGAACGTCCTCGTCTCGAGCGCGCGCAGGAGCTTGGCCTGCATCGGCAGCGGCAGTTCCCCGATCTCGTCGAGGAACACCACGCCACCCGCGGCCGCCTCGAACAACCCGGGCTTCTGGTTGCGCGCGTCGGTGAACGCGCCCTTCTCATGCCCGAACAGCTCGGACTCGATCAACGTCGGCGGCAGCGAGGCACAGTCGACGTCGAGGAACGGCCCGTGGCGACGAACGCCGCGCTGATGCACAAGCCGCGCGACGACGTCTTTGCCTGTGCCGCTCTCGCCCAAGATCAACACCGTCGGCGCATCGACGGTCGCCAGACGCTCCAACGTATGGAACACCGGCGCCAAGGACGGCGCGCGCCCCAGAAAGCCCTCGAAGCCCGGGCGGTCCGCGAGGGCCTCGAGCACCTCATCCCGCTGACGACGCGCGGCCGCCCCGACGCGAAGGACGGTCTCGTCGACGCGCGCGAGGTCGAACGGCTTGGAGAGGTAGGCCGCCGCCCCGAGCTGCGTGAGCTCGACGGCGCTGTCGAGGTCGGCGTGGGCGGTGAGCACGACCGTCGGGACGACGCGACCCTGGGCTTGCAGGCCGCGAAGCACCTCGCGCCCGTCGACGTTGGGCATGGTCAGGTCGAGCAGCATCACGTCGGGCGGTTCGGCGGCGAGCTGCTGAAGCGCGTCGGCCCCATCGACCGCGACGCGCACGCGATGGCCGCGCCCCTCGAAGTGGGTCTTGAGCGACCACCGGATCAGCTCCTCGTCGTCGACGACCAACAGCTGCAACGGAGAGCTTGGCACCTTCACCTCAACCTACCTCGACATGCACGCTGCAGGCCCGACGCGTAGCGCGCCGAGGCGCGGCGGGCACCCGGCGTGCATCCTGACCGCCAACGGAGCGCAGCGGTGGACCCCATCGACGACCTGATCGATGCCCTCGACGCGATCGCGGCCTCTCGGCCCGATCCGATCGCCGCCGTGCGCGTCGCGGTGCCCAGCGGTCCGGAAGGTGCTGCCTGGCAAGCGAGGCTTCAAGCACGGCTCGCGCGCGACCTGCACCCCGCCCCGGACCTGGAGTTCCACATCCAGCCAGGACCGATGCGCCTGCTGCGCGTCGAGTTCGCGCGTCGGCTGGCCGCCTCCGTAACGGCGGGCGGCGGCGGCCCACGGTAAGGGGGCGCGGGGGGATGTGGATGGGCCGCCTCGAAGAGCTCGCTGCGTGGGTTCGCTTCGACGATGCCGATCGCGCCCACCTGCGCGCGCTGACGCCCACCGCCCGTCAGCACACCGAGGCGATCGCCGCGCGCTTCTACGACCGCATCCTCGAGTCGCAAGAGGCGGCCGCCGTGCTTCGGGACGAGGGTCAAGTCGCCCGCCTGCGCCGAACGCTCGGGGCGTGGGTCGTCGATCTCCTCGAAGGACCGCACGACGACGCTTGGGCGCTGCGGCAGCGCAAGATCGGCGAGGTCCATGTCCGCGTCGGGCTGCCCCACCGCTACATGTTCTCGGCGATGACCGTGCTGCGCGACCAGCTCTGCGAGATCGCGCACGCCGCGAACCCGACAACGGCGTTCGAGACGGCCACGGCCGTCGGTCGCGTGACCGACCTGTCGCTCGCGCTGATGACGGGGACGTACTTGCTCGAGCGGGAGGCCGAACAGCTCGCCACCCTCCGCGATCTGTTGGTGAGCCACCTGCCGTCCACGCTGCTGCTCGTCGACCGCGGGGGCGTCGTCCGCACGGCGACGCGCGCGACCCCGTGGCTGTTCGACGCCGAGCACGCCGTCGGCCGGCCCTGGACCGAGGTGTTGCCTCCAGCCCTGGTCGAAGGCGCCGAGCTCGGTGCGCAAGTCGACCGCGCCTGCGCGACGGGGCACTCGGTCACCTTGCCGCGCGTCGAGGTCACGCTCGACGGGAGGGTTCGCACGCTGCGCGTCGACGTCGTCCCGTTCGCCCATGTGGTCGCCGACTTCTTGCTGCAGATCGAAGACCTGACGCCGATGGTGTCCGCGGAGGGTCGCGCCCACCGGGCCGAGGCCCTCGCGCGGCTCGGCGCGCTGTCCGCCGCGGTGGCCCACGAGCTGCGCAACCCGCTCGCGGGGATCAGCGGCGCGCTCCAGGTCTTGCACGCGAGCCTCGATGCCAAAGACGGCCGACGCGACGTGATGCAAGCGGTGGTGGGTCAGGTCAAGCGCCTCGACGCGCTCGTCTCGGACCTGCTCGCCTTCGCACGCCCGAGGCCCGCGACGCCGCGCGCGATGCCGCTGCGTCCGCTGCTCGACGAGGTCGGTCGCCTCGTGGCAGCGGCCTTCCCCGGCTTAGACGTCACCGTCGACGGCGAGGGCACCGTGCTTGCCGACGCCGACCAACTTCATCGCGTGGCGCTCAACCTCGCGACGAACGCAGCGCAGGCCACCGACGGCCGGGGAGCGGTTCGCCTGCGCGCCGATGCGGGCGGCTTCGAGGTGGAGGACAACGGCCCCGGCGTCTCGGAGGCCCTGCGCGCCAGGATCTTCGAGCCGTTCTTCACCACCAAAACCCAAGGGACCGGCCTCGGCCTCGCCATCTGCCGGCAGGCAGTCGAGGGGTGCGATGGTCGACTGACGCTGCTCAACGAGGCCGGCCGCCTCGGCGGCGCGGCGTTTCGGGTGGCGTTACCGCCGAGTCCGTGAACGCTCAGTGGCAGGACGGCGTCTCCGGCGTCATCATCGCGCGGGTCGCCACGCCCGAGAGGCCCGCGATCAGCGCCACCACGGCGAGCACCCTGCGCGCGGTCGGGCCGAGGCGGACGCTGAGCCAGCCCGCGGCCGACAGCGCGGGCACGGTCCCAAGGCCAAACGCGACCAACACCCACGCGCCGCCCCACGCCGTCCCCACCGCGATCGCGTACGGCCAAGCCGCCGCCAGCAGCCCACACGGCAGCAGCCCCGCCAGGGCACCACCAAGCCAAGCGCCCGCGAGCCCCCCAGGACGACCGACCGCTCGACCTAGGACGGCCACCGCGCGAGACCATCGGGCCACCCATGTGGCCGGCAGGAGTCCCGCCAACTGCGCCGCACCGAGGACGGCGAGCGTCACGGCGATCGTGAGCCGAGCGGGCTCGGGCAGCCACGTGACCGCGCCGAGACCGCCGACCACGGCGCCCACGACCGCGTAGGTGCTCAGCTTGCCCACCTGCCACGCCGCCACCTCGACCGGTCCGCGCGCCATGGCGACCAACGGGCCGCACATCCCGACGCAGTGCGCCGAGCCCAGCAACGCCGTCCCCCACGCGCCCAACATCAGCGAGGCGAGCATCGCACCCTCCGCACCGCCGGCGACATGCACGCCCCGAACCAGCGACGTCCGACGGGTACGCAGGGTCCGGCTCTCCGTACTGGCACGCCGCGTGAATGTCACGCGATGTCATCGGAGGTTCCGTGTCGCCCGCTACCCAGCCCCAACACGACCCATGGGACGACGACCTCGTCCGCAAGTTCCTGAGCGCCACCGTCCTGTGGGCCGTCGTCGGCCTGCTCGTCGGCGTGATCATCGCGCTACAGCTCGCCTGGTGGCCGGCCAACCTCGGCCTCCCCTACACCACGTTCGGCCGCCTGCGTCCGCTGCACACCAACGCGGTGATCTTCGCGTTCGCAGGCAACACGGTGTTCACCGGCATCTACTACTCGATGCCGCGCCTGCTCAAGACCCCGATGTGGTCGCGGCTGCTCGGCCGCTTTCACTTCTGGGGTTGGCAGAGCATCATCGTCGCGGCTGCGCTGACGCTCCCGTTCGGCATGACGCAGTCCAAGGAGTACGCCGAGCTGATCTGGCCGATCGATCTCGCGATCGTCGTCGTGTGGGTCGCGTTCGCGGTGAACTTCTTCGGGACGATCTTCACGCGCAAGGTCAGCCACCTCTACGTCGCGATCTGGTTCTACATGAGCTTCGTGCTCACGATCGCGGTGCTGCACATCGTCAACAGCCTCGCGCTGCCGGCCACACTCACCCGCTCGTACCCGGTGTTCTCGGGCATGACCGACGCGCTGGTGCAGTGGTGGTACGGCCACAACGCGGTCGCGTTCTTCCTCACCACGCCGTTCCTCGGCTTGATGTACTACTTCCTGCCGAAGTCGTCGGGACGCCCGGTCTACAGCTACCGGCTGAGCATCATCCACTTCTGGTCGCTGGTGTTCCTCTACATCTGGGCGGGTCCGCACCACCTCCTGTACTCGGGTCTCCCGGACTGGGCGCAGACGCTCGGCATGGTGTTCTCGATCATGCTGATCGCCCCCTCGTGGGGTGGCATGATCAACGGCCTGTACACGCTGCGCGGCGCGTGGGACCAAGTGCGCACCGACCCGATCCTCAAGTTCCAGGTCGTCGCGATCAGCTTCTACGGCATGTCGACGTTCGAAGGCCCGATGATGTCGATCCGCTCGGTGAACGCGCTGGCGCACTTCACCAACTGGGTCGTCGGCCATGTCCACGCGGGCGCGCTCGGGTGGAACGGCATGATGGCGTTCGGCATGATCTACTGGCTGGTTCCCCGCCTGTGGACGACGATCGCCAAGCCGGCGTGGGTCGAGCTTCACTTCTGGCTCGCCTCGCTCGGGATGCTCCTCTACATCATCGCGATGTGGGCCGGCGGCCTCACCGAAGGCTTGATGTCTCGCGCGCTCACGCCGGAGGGGCTGCTGCTCTACCCGAACTTCGTCGACATCGTCGCCCGCATGAACCCCTTCTTCTGGACCCGCGTGATCGGCGGCACGATGTACCTCGTCGGTGCGATCTTGATGGCGATCAACCTGGTTCTCACCATCCGCGCTTCCAAGCACGCCCCGGCCGTCTCGGCCGCGGCCCAGGCCTGAGGTCCCCATGGCGACGCAAAACGACTGGCATCGCAACAACCTCGAGAACAAGGGCGCCTTGTTCGCCGTCCTCAGCGTCGCCGCGATCGCGGTCGGCAGCTGGGTCGAGCTGGTCCCGATGATGACGGTGGACTACGCGCCCGAGCAGATCGCCGGGATCGAGCCATACACGCCGTTGGAAGTCGCCGGACGCGACATCTACGTGCGTGAGGGCTGCTACGTCTGCCACAGCCAATGGGTGCGCCCGTTCCGCTCCGAGACCTTGCGCTACGGCGACTGGTCGCGCGCGGGCGAGTACGTCTACGACCGCCCATTCCAGCTCGGCTCCCGACGCATCGGACCCGACCTGATGCGGGTCGGCGGCAAGTACAACGACGCTTGGCACGTGCAGCACTTGATGGACCCGCGCAGCACGTCGAAGGGTTCGATCATGCCGCCGTATGCATGGTTGATGGACGCCACGTGGTCGGATGCCGACGTCGAGGCGAGCATCGACGCGCTCAGCACGCTGGGGCACCCCTACACGCTGTCGGTGCGGGAGGATCCGGCCAAGGCGGCGCACGCTCAGGCCGACGCCCTTTCTGCCCGGCTCGCCGAGAGCGGGCTCGACGTCCCGGCCGACCGCGAGATCATCGCGCTCGTCGCGTACCTGCAGCGTCTGGGCAAGGACGGCACCGCCGCGATCGCCCACAGCAAGGGCAACGACGAGGTGGCGCCATGAACCCCCTGACCCGCGCGGCGGCGGACGGTGTCATCGACGCCGGGCCGTCGGCGTTCGTGACCGTCCTCTTCGTGGTCCTGTTTCTCGGCTGGGTCGGTTGGACCTGGCTCCCTCGCACCCGGGCCAACCTCGATGCCTGGGCGCGCACCCCGCTCTCTGACGACACCCCCGGAGGTGATGCGTGACGACCCCACCCCCTGAGCTGCACCCTCACGAGGAGGCCGACGGCATCCTCGAGGAAGACAACCCGCTCCCCGACTGGTGGGTCGGCCTGTTCCTCGTCTGCATCGCTTGGTCGGGCGTCTACGCCGTCCGCTACCACGTGCTCGAATCCGCCGACCAAGGCGCATGGTACGACGCCGAGATCGCCGATGCCGCGTCGCGATGGCCCGAGCTGTCCAAGCCCAAGGGCTTCGACGACAGCCCCGAGACTCTCGCCGCGGGCGAGGCCGCGTTCCAGAAGAACTGCGTCGCGTGCCACAACGCGGCGCTCACCGGCGGCATCGGCCCCAACCTCACCGACGACCGGTGGATCCACGGCGGCACGTTCGACGCGGTCCGCAGCACGATCGACAAGGGCATCGGGGCCAAGGGGATGCCCGCTTGGGGACCGCAGCTCGGGCCCCAAGGCGTCGCGGCCGTCGCATCCTACGTGCTGAGCAAGAACCAAGGCGAGGCGGGTCGCGCGGCCGGAACGGCGATGGGCGCCTACGCCGAGGGCGGCGCGTCGGTCGGCGTCGTCGGCGGCGAGGCCCCCCCGTCGGTGCCATCGACCCCACCGCCGCCCGCACCCGCCGCGGCCCCGGCTCCCGCCGCGATCGAGGGGCCTCCCGAGGTCGTGGCAGGTGCAACGGTCTACAACGACAAGTGCGTCGCATGCCACGGGCCCGAGCTCAAGGGCGGCGTCGGTCCCGACCTCACCGACAAGACGTGGATCCACGGCGGCGACCTCGCCTCGATCAAGACCACGATCACCAAGGGCGTCCCCGACAAGGGCATGATCACGTGGGGTGGCATCCTGTCCGACACCGAGATCCACAACGTCGCGAGCTTCGTGCTGAGCAAGGGTCAGTAGGCATGTCGGTCTTTCACCACCAGCGCAAGTGGATCTACCCGCTGTCGATCGGCGGACGGTTCACCCGGGTCCACAACGCGACCTCCCTCGGGCTGTTCGCGTTCCTGTTCGTCGTGCCGTTCCTGCGCTGGGGTGGACGCCCCCTGTTCCTCTTCGACATCGCCGCACGCGAGTTGACCCTGCTCGGGGCACGCTTCACCGCCACCGAGGGCGTGCTGATCATGCTCACCGCGCTCGGCGCCGCCGGCGCGCTGTTCCTGACGACCGCGCTGTTCGGACGCGTCTGGTGCGGCTACGCCTGCCCGCAGTCGGTGTTCATGATCAACGTCGTGTTTCGCATCGAGAACTGGCTCGAAGGCGACCGCAGCACGCGCATGGCCGCCGCGCGTCAACCGATGACGTCGGCCCGGCGCGCACGGAGCATCGTCAAACACGCCCTGTTTCTCGCTTGGGCGTGGGTGGTGTCGATGGCGTTCATGGGCTTCTTCGTCCCAACCGAGCGTCTATGGACGTTGAACCTTTCGACCACCGAGTTCGGCGTCGTGAGCTTCTTCACCCTGCTGTGGTTCCTCGACTTCACGTGGTTCCGCGAGCAGACCTGCAACTTCATCTGCCCCTACGCCCGCTTTCAGTCCGCGCTGACCGACCGTCACAGCTGGACGATCCGCTACGACGACGCGCGCGGGGAGCCACGCGGCAAGGCGGCACGGGCCCGCGGCGGCTGCATCGACTGCAACAAATGCGTCGCCGTCTGCCCGCAGGGCATCGACATCCGCGACGGGTTCCAGCTCGAATGCATCGCCTGCGGCAAGTGCATCGACGCGTGTCAGACGGTGATGCCCAAGCTCGGACACCCAACGCTGGTGCGCTACACGACCATCGCCAAGGATGCGGGCGAACCCACCCGCCTCGTGCGTGTCCGCACCGTCGCGTACGGCGGCTTGCTCTCCGCGGTCCTCGCTGGCTACGTCGCCGTCGCCGGCCTGCACACGCCTGTCGAGCTGATCGTCGACCGCCTACCCGGCGCGCTGTTCGTCGAGGATGGCGATGGTTTTGTGCGAAACACCTACTTCGTCCAAGTGACCGACCGAACGTTGGCCGATGCCAAGGCGACCTGGGCGGTGGCGATCGAGGGGCTACCCGACGGCGCCCAGGTGCAGGCGCAGCCGCTCATCGTGCAGGCGGGATCGTCGAGCCGGGTGCCCGTGATCGTGCGCATCCCGAAGGCGGCGGCCCCGTCCGAGCTACCGCTCGTCGTCCGCGTGCGCAGCGCGACCGAAGCCGTCACCGCCGAGACCACCTTTCACGGGCCCAAGGGCCAAGGGAACCGCTGATCATGCGCTTCGAGCACGGGATCGTCGTCTTCTTCCTCGTGGTCTTCGCCGCCAACGCGGTGATGTACACGCTCGCGAGCGGACTCAACGACCCGCTCGTCCCCTCGTACGAGGCCGAGGCCCGGTGAACGCCGGCGCGTCGACGCCGTGTCCCCATTGCGGGACGAAGGTCGCCGGTCCACCCGGTACCTACTGCTGCGCGGGATGCGAGGGCGCCGCACGTCTGTTGTCGGAATTGTCGCTCAGCGGCTGGTACGACGAGCGACTGTCGCCCGCGCCGCGCGTCGAGCCCGCCCCGGCGATCGCTTGGGACGCCCTGCCATTGCTCCGCCGCAACGATGGCCGCGCCGAGCTGCTGCTTCAGGTCGACGGCCTGCGGTGCGCGTCGTGCGTCGGGCTGTGCGAGGCCGTGCTGGAGGCGACGGACGGCGTCGACGAAGCCACCGTGAGCCACGCCACGGGACGCGCTCGGATCCGGTTCGATCCCACGTTGACCGACGCAGCGGCGCTCGCGGGACGCCTCGCTGCGGTTGGCTACCGTCCGCGGCCCCCGGGTAGCACCGTCGACCCCACCGAGCGCGACCTGTTGCTGCGCCTCGGTGTGGCCGCGTTCGGTGCGGCCAACGTGATGGGGGCGTCGGCGGCGCTGTACGTCGGCTGGTTCGACGGCATCGACGACCGCTTCGCCCAGCTGCTGCGTTGGACGGCGCTCCTCGCCGCGACCCCGGTCGCGACGTGGTCGGCCGCACCTTTTCACCAAGGCGCTTGGCGCGGCTGGAAGACCGGCACGCCGAGCATGGACCTACCTGTCAGCCTCGCCGTCGTCGTGTTGTGGCTTCAAGGCATCGCCGCCACCGTGGCGCACGAGGAGGGATGGCTCGACAGCTTGACGATGCTGGTCGCGCTGTTGCTGGTCGGTCGCGTGCTCGAGGCGCGTGGACGCCGTCGCACGGCGGAGGCCGCGTCGATGCTCGCGGCCGAGCTGCCCGGAGAGGCGCGCCGCTGGGTCGGCGACGTCCTCGAGGTGGTTCCCACCGCCGCCCTGCGTGCACAGGACCGCATCGAGATTGTCGCGGGCGACGTGCTCGCGGCAGACGGCGTGGTCCTGCAAGGCAACGGCCTGGTTCGCATGGCGCTGTGGACGGGTGAGAGCGAGCCGGTCCCGGTCGAGATCGGCGCGTCGCTCCCAGCGGGCGCCAGCCTTGAAGACGGGCGCGTGCTGCTGCAGGTCACGGCGGTCGGCGCGACGTCGCACCTCGGCGCGGTGGCGGAGGCGCTCGCGCTCGCCGGGGCAGCGCCGCGTGAACCGTCCGCCGCCGACAGGGCAGCGCCGTTCTTCCTGCTCGCCACCCTGGGAACGGCAATCGGGGTTGCAGGCGCCCTGAGCCTCGCGGGCGCACCCGAGGTTGGCCTGGCGCGGGGCGTCGCGATCTTGGTGGTGGCGTGCCCGTGCGCGTTCGCGCTCGCACGTCCCCTCGTCGGCGCTTCCGGCCTCGGCGCCGTCGCGCGACGCGGGCTGCTGCTGCGCAGCGTCGAGAGCCTCGAGGATCTCGCCACGGTCGACGTCGCGTGCCTCGACAAGACCGGGACGTTGACGCTCGGGACACCGACCGTCGTCGAAGCCGACGACGAGATCCTCGAGCAAGCCGCCGCCCTCGCGCGCATGAGTCGGCACCCGATGTCGCGCGCCATCGTCGCCGAAGCCGTCCGCCGCGGTCTACCGCTCGGCGTGGCGGAAGCGGTGGAGGAGACCCCCGGCGTCGGGTTGTCTGGCCGCGTCCACGGCGTTCCGCGCTGGCTACGTCGCGGTCAGGCCGGGGTCGCGGTGGAGGGTCCCGACGGCCTCGTCGGGGAGATCCGGCTCGCCGACGTCGCACGCGAAGGGATGGCCGATGACGTGGCGCGCCTGCGACGCGTCGTGCCCCGCGTGACGCTGCTCACCGGCGACCGCGCGTCCCCCGCGCACGCGCTCGCGGAAGCTGCCGGGATCGACGAGGTGCGTGCGGCCGCCGATCCCCACGCCAAGGTGAAGGTCCTCGATGCGCTCGTCGCCGCAGGCCACGCGCCGCTGTTCGTCGGAGACGGCCTCAACGACGCCGAAGCCCTCACGCGCGCCACGGTCGGGATCGCGATGGCCGACGCCGCCGCACCCGCCCTACTCGCCGCCGACGGTGTCCTCGTCGCACCGACCGTGCGGCCGCTCGGCATCGCGGTGGCCATCGCGCGCGTCGTCGCGCAGCGCATCCAGACGAGCCTCGTGCGTGCCGCCATCTACAACCTGCTCGCCGTCTTCGCCGCCGCGGCGGGCTGGATCGATCCGCTCGTCGCTGCGGTGCTGATGCCGCTGTCGAGCGGGCTCGTCATCGCCTCCGCCGCCACGGTCGAGCGCGCCGCGACCCGGTTGGAGCGGACGTGAACATCCTCTTCCTCCTCGTTCCGCTCGCGTTGCTGCTCGGTGCCGGCTTCGCGTTCGCGTTCGTGTGGGCCGTACGAGACGGACAGCTCGACGACCTCGATGACCCACCCCAGCGCATGCTCGCCGACGACGCCGTCCGTCGCAGCAGCCTAAGGCGCGGTCGGACCGAGCCGCCCTTGCCCGCCGCCGACCTCGGCCGGGACACGCAGCCACCTTGAGATCCAACGCGCGGTCCGGGTGTAGGACGCCTTGCCGCCCTCGACCCCGTGAAGCTTGAGGTAGGCGTCGTTGATCGCCTCGGCGACGTCCGTGAGCACCCCGGCGTGCGCTTCCCAGAACGCCACGACCTCGTCTTGGTCACGCTTCATGCCCGCAGGGAGCGAGGCCAACAGCGCCGAGGCGCGCGCAGGATCGACCTTCTTGACGCCCCGGACCATCTGGCGCGCGGCGAAGTTCCAGCCGACGTAGCGCAAGACGGGATCGTCGGCGTCGATCAACGCGAGGAAGGCGAACAGGCTCGCCTCGTCCTCAGGGCCGACGTTTCGGCCATGCGCCTTCTCGTGCGCGAGGGTGAACAGGCGGCTGACATCGGGCGGTTCACCGTTGACCTGCGCTTGCCCGGTGAACGGAAACCAAAATCCCCCGAGGCCGAGCCAACTCATCAGCGGCGAGAGCCTCGGCGTCGCTGCGGGTGGCTGACGCACGCCCAAGGCAGGTTCCTGGGCGATCCGGCCGGCGAGCCGCGCGTAAGCCACCTCGATCAGGGCATCGGCGTCTCGGCCGGCCGGGAGCCGCGTCGGGGCGCCACCGTCGTCGCTGCCATGGACCTGTCGGTACGCGGCGACCGCTTGTGCCACCAACTGATCGGCGTCCTCGACGACGAGCGCTGCGACGGCCGGGTCGAGCGGCTGCCCTTTGACGACCTCGATCGGCGGCCCCCACCCGAGGCGCTGCCCCGCCGCCTCGCGTCGGTAGACCATCCCCCAAGATGCGTCGAAGACGAAACCGACGACGCCCGTGAGCGCAAAGATCGCCAACGCCCAGGTCGCGACCAAGTTGCCCACGTGGCGCCGCTTCGCCCCCACCTCCGCGAGGCCATCGGCGACACACCACAGCAGCCAAGCGGTGACAGCCAGCAGGACGACATCGGCGGTCGACACGCCCGCCGCCTCGGACCACCGACCAAGCGTCGCCGCGGCCTGGCTCCCCCAGCCGTCGGTCAGCCACGCCTCCGTCCAGCCCGGGCGCGCCGCGAGGCCCCGAAGAAAGGCCGACCCGGCGAAGCCCGCCGCGCCCAGTCCTCCCCAGCCCGCCCAGCGCAGCGGTCGGTTCGAGGTCCACGCCGGAAGGTCGGCTGCGCGCATCACATCTCCCCCCTAGCGGTAGCACCGACCCGCATCCGCGGCATCTGCGCCGCGCGGTGCGTGATGGATCGTGCAATGGATCGCACGATGGATCAGTAAATAAGCAAGGAAAAACGGGCAAAGCCGCTGCGGCAATGAAAATCGGCGTTGTTCCGTTTGCTCTCGGTGCTAGCGTGGAGATCCCTCCCCCTGCGATCCATGCAAGGCCCCAGTCCCTCGTCCAACCGGGCTCCCGCCCCAACGCTCTCCCGCTTCGCCGCCCGCCCTCGCAGCGCCACCTCGCCGGCGACCGAGGGGCTGACGACGGGATGGCGGCCGCTGCACGTCGAGGGCCGACTGCCTCGCGACTTGGTGGGCACGGATTACCGCTCGGGCCCGGCGAGCTTTCAGCGGCTCGGCGCGACCATCCAGCACCCCTTCGAGGCCGAAGGTCACACCTCCGCGACCCGTTTCGTCGGCGACGGCCGCGCGCTGGGCGCGATGCGCGACGTCCAGGGTGACTTCTTCCTCGCAGAGGAGGCTGCCGACACGCTGCTCACCCAGTCCGCAGCGCCCTTGGGCTGGCGACTGCTTCACGGCATGCTCGGCGTCGCCAAGAACACCGGAAACACGGCCCCCTTCCGCATCGGCGACCGGCTGTTGACGCTGCACGACGCCGCGCTGCCGCTCGAGATCGACCCCGAGACCCTCGCGGTCAAGGGCGAGGCCGACTTCGGCGTCTTGCGCCGGGCGTTCACCGCGCACCCGCAGCGCTCGCCGCACCATCGCGCGACGTTCGGCTTCGGTCAGGTGTGGTTCCCCCGCCCTCGGCTCGATCTGGTCGTCTTCCCCGATGACGGTCCGCCGCGTCGCCTCGGCCACGTCGATCTTCCATGGCGTGCGATGGTCCACGACTTCCGCGTCACCGCCCGGCACGCGGTGTTCGTCGTCGGACCCGCGGTGCTCAAGCTGCAAAACGCCATCCTTCAACACGGTGACTTCCACACGTGGTTCGACTGGCGGCCCAACCTCGGCGCGACGATCCTGATCGTGGACCTCGCCGACCCTAAGCGTGTCGTCCGCGCCGAGGTCAACGCCTTCTGGGCGTGGCACCTGCTCAACGCGTGGGACGACGGCGCGACCGTGCGCCTCGACGTCTGCCGGTACGACGACGTCGCGAACCTGCGCAAGATGGCGACCGGCGAACCGATGGACCCGCCCTACGTCTCGGGGTTCACCATCGATCTTGCGACGGGACGCGCGACCGAGACCCCCAACCGAGCGCAACGGATGGAGTTCGCGAACGTCCACCCAGCGCATCTGGGCGCGCGACACCGTCACGCCTGGGGGCACTTCACGTCGCTGGAGCGCCGCGAAGGCGTGGCGGGGTTCGACAACGAGCGCGGCACCTACGACGTCTGGCTCGCGGAGAGAGGCGCGAGCGTCTCGGAGCCGGTCGTTGTCCCCAAGCCCAGCGGGGACGAACTCGCGGTGTGGCTGCTCGCCCGCACGTGGTCGCCTCGACGGCAGCAGTCCTGCACAGTCATCCTCGACGGCGAGCACGTGTCGGACGGACCCGTCGCGCGCGTCTGGTACGGCCGAATGATGCCGCAGACCTACCACGGCACCTTCCTCGCAGCGTGACGGCGCGACGCGCCGCGCGTGCGGTCAAACATCGTCAGGCCCGCAGCCCGACGCGTCAAAGGCACGTCAGCGTGCAACGGCTGGGCCCGCCGCGGTGTAGGCTACCGGGCATCTTGGAGGCTCGATGCGTTCGCTGACCCGCCGCGCGCTGACGCTGGCGCTCGCCACCCTGCCTGTCGCGTTGGCCGTCCGGCCTCCGGAGTCCACGACGCTCGGCGACGTCCCCGTCCGGCTCCCCGCCCAGCATCGGGGCGCGTCTGCGGCGTTCGAGCGCAGCCCTGCATGGCTCCGCTTCACCGCGGCGGAGGGCGCAGGCTGGCAAGCGCAGTGGGACGCCGAACAAGCGGTGCCGTTCCGGATGTGGGGCGGTGGCATCCCCGTTCCCACCGCGTCCGCCGCCACCGTCGGCGCGTTCGCGCTCGATTTTGTGGCCGACCACGCCGAGCTGCTCGGCACGACCGGGTACGCCCTCGCGCTGCGCAGCGCGTCGCACGCACCCGACACCGATGTCTGGTACGTCGACGTCGACCTGACGCGCGACGGCGTCCCCGTCTACGACGGCGGCGTCACGTTGCGCGTCGCGTCGGGCCACCTCGTGATGATCGGCAGCCGCGCCATCCGCAACGCCCCGACGAGCGGCGGCTTCGCCACCTCGACCGACGCGGCCTTCCTCGCCGCGGAGCAGCAGGGCCACGCGCCCTTGGCTGCCCACGTCCGCGGTGAGGCGCGCGCCGTGTGGCTCCCCGCCGAAGTCGATGGCGCTTGGGAGCTGATCCCCACCTGGGAAGTCCGCACGCGGACCGACAGCCCGCTCGGCCAGTGGGTCAGCTGGGTCGACGCGGCGACGGGTCGGCTGATGCACCAGGGCAACGAGATCCGGTTCTTCGATGGGCAGATCCTCGGCCAGCGCGACGACCGGCTGCTCACCTCGCTGATCACCGAGCCGATGCCGTTCGTGAAGGTCTCGGGCGGCGGCAACACCTTCACCGACGCCGACGGCAACTTCACGCTGTCGGGCAGCGGGCCGTTCACGGTGGACCTCGACGGAAGCCGCGTCCGTGTCCGCGACCAGATGGGCGACGTCAACCCGCAGATCGCCGCCGCCGCGACCACCACGCTCACGAGCGCGGAGTTCGGGTCGCGACAGGCCCCCCTAACCACGTACTACGCGGTCTATGCCGCAGAGGAGTACGCCAAGACGCTCGACCGCAGCAACCAATGGGCCAACAGTCGCTGCGACGCGAACGTCAACATCAACGACGTCTGCAACGCCTACTTCGATGGGTCGAGCGTCAACTTCTTCCGTTCAGGCGGAGGCTGTCAGAACACCGGCCGCCTCGCGGACGTCGTCTACCACGAGTGGGGGCATGGGTTTCACACCTACGCGATCCAGAGCGGCACGTACGACGGTAGCCTCGGCGAAGGCGCGGCCGACTTCTACTCGTCGCTGATGACCGACGACAACCGCCTCGCGCCCGGGTTCTTCACAGGGACGAACGGGCCGCTTCGCGACCTCGACAACAGCGAGCGCTACCCCGAGGACTTCAACCCAGACCCGAACTACATCCACTACAACGGCCTGATCTTCGGCGGCGCGATGTGGGACAGCCGGTTGCTGCTACAAGCCGATCTTGGCGCGACCGACGGCAAGCGGGTCATCACGGCGATCTTCCTCGAGATGCTTCGGGGTGGTCCTGACATCCCGGGATCGTACGCCGAGGCGATCCTCGCGGACGACGACGACGGCGACCTGCGCAACGGCACCCCCCACCAGTGCGCGCTGATTGAGGGGTTCGGGCTGCACGGGCTGGGCCCGCAGGGCTACCAAGGCTTGCTCGTCGACCACGTACCCGTGACCGGGGCCCAAGCCGACGTCGAAGCTCCGATCTCCCTGAGCGTTTCGAGCCCGGCCCCGGCATGCTTCGACGCCGCGGCCCAGACCGCCACCCTGCACTGGCGCGTCATCGGCGACACACGTTGGAAGGACATCGACCTGACCGTCGCAGGCACCGACGTCACCGGCGCGATCCCCGGCCAGCCGATCGGGACCGCCATCGAGTACTACGTCGAGATCGGCGACGACGGTGGAACAGCAGCGTTCGCCCCGCTTGATGGCGAGATCCGTCCCTACACCTACATCGTCGGGGACAGCCTCAAGGTCGATTGCCTCGGCTTCGAGAACAACGACGGGGGCTTCACCTCGGCGTTGATCGCGGGCCAAGCCACCGAGGGCGCCAACGACTGGATGTGGGGGGAGCCACAAGGCTTGGGCGGCGACCCCGAGGTCGCGGCCAACGGCGTCAACGTGTGGGGCAACGACCTCGGCGGTGACAACTACAACGGCCTGTACCAAGACGGAAAGCAGAACCGGCTCACCAGCACGGCGTTCGGCACCCGCCATTACGAGGGCGTTTACCTCCGCTACAACCGGTGGCTCGGCGTCGAGGACGGCACCTTCGACAAGGCGAGGATCCTCGCCGACGACGAGACGGTGTGGAAGAACTTCCGGTCCGGCGACAACGCGGGCTCGTCCCACCACGTCGACGACGCCTGGGCCGACCACGTCGTACCCCTCGAGGGCTTCGGCGACGATGGGAGCGTCGTCCTCGCGTGGGAGATCGAGTCCGACCAAGGCGTCGGCTTCGGCGGTTGGACGATCGACGACGTCTGCGTCTACGCGCCGGCCACGCCGAACAACCGGCTCGGCGTCAACGCCATGACCGCTGCCCTCAGCGGCACGACCGCCTCGTTGAGCTGGACGATGCCCTACCACGACCCCGTCACCGAGGTGATCGTCGTCCGCAAGGCGGGCAGCGCGCCGACGGGCCCGACGGACGGCCTGGTGGTCCACCGCACCAGCACCATCGCGCTCGGCGAGACAGGGACCGCGACCGACGGCTGCGCCTACGGCGAAGGCGACTTCCACTACGCGGTCTACGCCACCGACGGCACCGACTGGCTGGGTTGGACCCGTCCGGGCTTCAACACCGCCAGCGTCACCGCCGAGATCAAGACCCCGGACCGCGACCTCAAGAAGTCGTGTGAGGCGACCCTCGAGCAGCAAAACCCCGGCGCGGTGGACCCGGGTGGCGCGTTGACGGCCTCCGGCGGTTGCGCGGGCTGCGCGACCACCTCGCCGGTCAACGGCGCTTGGGCGCTGGCCCCGCTCGCCGCCCTGCTGCGCCGCCGGCGCCGTTGAACGGCGTGTCCTCGGTGCTGTCGTCGTCGTCGTCATCGACCTCGTAACGACGACGACGCACCACGGTCTCGGGCGGTGGGAGCTGGGCGAGCCGCCCCGACAGCGCGCGCAGGTCCGCCGGGAGCGGCGCCTCGAAGCGCATCTCGCCCCCACGCGTCGGGTGACGCACCGCCACAGACCAAGCATGGAGCGCTTGCCGCGGCAGGCGCAGCGTCCCGATGTCGAAGCGCGGAGGCAGATAGACGCGCTCACCGAGCAACGGGTGTCCCCTCAGCGACGCCTGCAGGCGGATCTGGTTGCGCCGCCCCGTGTCGAGCTGAACCTCGAGCGCCGTCACGCCACACGCGAACCGTTCCAGCACCCGCCACGTCGCCCGCGTCGGCATCGCCCCGTCGGCGCGTGGGTTGACCCGCACGAGACGGAGCTTGTCCCGATCCCAGCGCGTCGCGTCCTCCCACACACCAGCGTCGCCCTCGACCCAGCCGTGCACCCAGCACCGGTAAACGCGCGTCGGCTGATGGTTCGCGAACTGCTCGCGTAGCACCTCGGCGGCGCGGTCATGCGTCGCAAACAAGACGACGCCCGACGTGTCACGGTCGATGCGGTGACAGACGTGCGCGTCCTTACCTTGGGCCCCGAGCCAAGCGGCGAGGCGCTTCTTGACGCTGTCACGCTCCCGCGCCTGCTTCTGGTCGGTGACGTCGGTCAGCAGACCCGGCGGCTTGTCGACCGCCACGATCGCCTCGTCGGCGTACAGGATCCGAAGCCCGGCGGCCTCGAGCTTGACCTCGGCCTTGCGCCGCTCCGCACCCGTCCCCGGACGGTTCCACCGCACTTCGACCTTCGCACCTTCAGGCAGCGGTAACCCCGCCTCTTCCGGGCTCATCAGGCGGCCATCGACAAAGACCTTGCCCGTCTCGACCGCCTCGCGGGCGCGCCGTCGCGATCCGACGGACGCCAGCCCGGTCAGCACGCGGTCGAGCCGCCAGCCGGCTTGGGCCTGGGGGACAACGACAACGTCTTGGCTCATCGGGCCTCCTGGTCCGCGCCGCGCGGCGGCGGGCTGTAGCACCCACGATGCCGCGCGCCCAGCCAGCGAGGCCACACCGGTCGCGATACACCTCCCGAGGAGGCGCGATGCTGCCGCGCGTGCTGCCATGGGTCGTGCCCGTCGTGTGGATCGCCGCCGTGCTGGTGGCCGGGGCTTTTTTGCCGCCGAAGATGCATGGTCGCCGCCACCGGCTTCGGTCACGACCTCGCGGATCCTCGAAGCGATGCAGGCCGAACCCGAAGTGCTCGTGCTCGGCAACAGCCAGGCGATGAGCGCGGTGGACCTTGACGAAGTCGCCCAGACGCTCGCCGTCGGCGACCGCATCGCGGCGGCGGGGATCCCCGCAGCGCGCGCGCCGACGCTGTACGCCGCCCTCAAGCACTCGGTGTTCGGCCGCGGCCACCGCCCTCGCCTGGTGCTGCTGCCCGTCTCGCCGACGCACCTCCTCGAAACGGACGCCCCTGAGGGCGAGCGACTCACGACGCTGCTCGAACATCTGCCCGCGCCCGACC
>JBEIFN010000014.1:0-19402 GCA_040382435.1 Alphaproteobacteria bacterium | reverse complement strand
GACCCGAACAACGCCGACACCGACGGCGATGGCCTCACCGATGGCGACGAGCTGGGCGGCGGCAGCGACCCCCTCGCGCCCGACACCGACGGCGACGGCCTCAGCGACGGCGAAGAGGCGGCGCTCGGCAGCGATCCGAACGCCGCCGACTCTGACGCGGACGGACTTAGCGACGCCGACGAGGTCGCGCTGGGCACGAACCCGACGGCGTCCGACACCGACGGCGACGGCCTGACCGACGGCGAAGAGGCCGACATCGGGTCCGATCCGACCGCCGCCGACACCGACGGCGACGGTCTGTCCGACGGGGACGAGGCCGCGGCCGGCTCGAACCCGACGGCTGCCGACAGCGACGAGGACGGGTTGACCGACGCCGAGGAGTCCACCGCAGGGACCGACCCGAACAACGCCGACACCGACGGGGACGGGCTGCCCGACGGCGCCGAGGCCGATGCAGGCACGGACCCGACGGCCGCCGACAGCGACGACGACGGCCTGTCCGACAGTGAGGAGATCGATCTCGGCACCGACCCCACCGAAGCCGACACCGACGGGGACGGCGTCAAGGACGGCGACGAGGCCGAGGCCGGGACGAACCCGCTGGTCGATGAGGCGACCGGCTGCGGTTGCAACACGCTGTCGCCGACGTCCAGCTGGGGCGCCCTCGCAGCGGTGGCCTTGGCCATCGCGCGCCGCCGCCGGTGACCCGAGGGGGAAGCTCCTCGCGGCGGTGACGTCCGCGAGGGCCCCTCTCCTCACCCCACGCCGATCACGCCGGGGCGAGCCAACCAGCGAGGAACGCGAGCACCGCGTGGTGCGCTTCCTCCGTCGGCTCGTCCGGCCCTGACCGCGCGTCGTTCGTCAACACCGAGTGTGCGCTCGGACCGTGAGCCATGCCGCGGCCTGACGGAATCTCGCGCGTCACAAGCGCGTCCCCCAGACAACGGCGGAGGGACGCAAACCGCGACGCCGGCACGAGGGCGTCCCCTGTGAACCGCAGCGCGAACACGCCGAGCTCGCCCCGCGCTGCACGGTCGGCCACCCGGGCTTCCCCTTGTGGATCGAGCCCCAGATCGGCCCGATGCGCCTCGGTCCAGCCGATCGGCTGCGACGGCTGGCTCATCACCGCTGCGCGCACCGCACCGTCGGTTGCGGTCGCGAGCGCGAAGCCGCCCGTCAAGCACATGCCCACGAGGCCCACGCCAACGCCGCCCGCCTCCGCATGAACGTGGCGCACCAGGGCACGGAGCCACGGCGTGAGTCGGGAGGCATCACCGCGACGAAACAGCGCGATCTCTCTGCGGACGCAGACGGACGCGAGCGTCGAGGCGATCGCGCTCGGGCTCCGCGGCTGGCCGTCGACACCGAACAGCGAGACCAACCACACGGCGTAGCCCCCGTCGGCGAGGCCCGCCGCGAACGCTTCAACCTCGGGCGTGATGCCGGGGATCTCCGGGAGCACCACGATCCCCGGGCCGGTGCCGCGCACGTACACGGGGTGCGCGATCCCATCATGGGCGAACGTCTCGGCGCGCCAACCGACGAGGCTCATGGCCCAGGCTCCTCCGCGGCCGCGGACGCCGCCTCCTTGGCGGCCTTGCGGATCGCGCGAACACGGTCGGTCTCGCCGCGCTCCACCGCCGCGAAGAACTTGTCCTCGCAGCGCACGATGTCGTCCGCACCGAACGCCTCGGCCCGTCCCTTGACGACGAACTTGTCCTGAACGTCGACGCTCGGCTTGAAGCAGTCCACGTACCCCGGCGGTGGGAACCGATCGTGCGCCGACCAGCGATGACGCTCCAACTTCGGCAAGTTGCGGGCGATGACGCGGTCGTTGAGGCCGTACTTGTCGAGGATCGCGACGTACGGAAGGTTCCAAGCGGGGATTCCAACAGCCTGAAGACCGGTGATCGGGAACGCTGTCTTGCCGGTCGCGCCGGGCTGCCAGTCCTCGGGACCAAACGTCGCCAAGACCTCCTCACGCGAGGGGAAGCGCCGACCGTGGTGGATACGGAACCACTTGTGCGTGACCCAGGGCAGGCCGAGCACGTGGGCCACGGCGTCCTTCTCGGTGCGGTCGTGCAGCTCGGCCCAAGGCGCGAGGACCGAGGGGAGCAAGGGCGCGACGGGCTTATGGCGCACCTTGGGCGCGTCGGGAACGTCACGGTCGATCATCTGAAAGAAGTCGGGCCAAGCGATGACCCAAGTGCTTGCGATCAACGCCAGGAACACAGGCGTGACGCGCGTCCAGCGACCGAGCGCCGCGGCGAGCAGCGGGAGCGTCCCCACGAAGATCAGCGACGGCAGATGCGCGTAGATCCGGAACTCGAAATGATCGCCACCGACGATCACGATGTCGTAGACGAGGTGAAACAGCACCACCCCGACGGCGACCGACGGCACGAACCAGCGAGGATCCAAGCGCCCCGTGCGAACACGACGCCACCCCACGAACGCGGCGAATCCGATCAACGGCAGCCAGAGGAACCATGCATTCTCGAGCACGTACAACGAAAAGTGCGTCCACCCACCCCACGGCCACGGATCGCCGACCTTGGCGAAGTACGTGTTGGGAACCCAAGCGCCGTAGAACCAACGCCGCCACATCAGGTGGACGAAGAACGCCGCCACCGGCAACGCGGTCCAACGCGTCAACGAGGGGCGAACGCCGCCGGTGACGGGGTCGAGGAGCACCAACGCGGGCGTGGCCGCGAGGTAGAGCAGGCCGTCGGGGCGGGTGAGCGCCATCGCGGTCGCGAGCCAGATCCCCACCGTTCCCCAGCGGGGCCCGCGCGGCCCGAGCGTTGCCCAAGCGACCCAAGCGACGTGAAGGAGCACGAACAACGGCGTTTCAAGGCCCGAGCTGGTCCAAACAAGGAACGTCTTGTTGGAGAGGAGGCCGAGCAACACCAACGCCACGCCGAGGGGGCGCGCGGGCTGCATCCGCGCGGGCAACGGCACGCGCCACGCCATCCAAGCCGTGACGAACACCGTCCCCAACGCACACAGGCCACCGACGAAGGGGGAGGTGCGGGGCGGCCCGTAGCCCGTGATCGACCACAGGACGTCGAGGAGCACGACCCACGAAAACGAGGTGTAGCCCTCGACCGGCGCGAACGGCGGCGGGTTCCAAACGTAGCCGTAGCCCAGCCGCCGGTTGAGGATGTAGCGAAACGCGATGAAGCTGTCGTCGCACAAGAAGAACATGTGCTTCCAGCCAAAATACAGCGCCACGGCCGCGACCGGGAGAATGACCAACAACCACTGCGCGCGCGGATCTGGGTCACGCGGATCCGCCGGGTCCAGGCCACGGGTGGGGTCGTGCACATCGCCTCCGTTCGAGGCCCGATGACGTCCCAAAGCCTCGCGCGCAACCCCTCGAGCCCGCGGCGTCAGCAGCGGACGCGCTTGCGCTTCGCGGTGGCGCCCCGCGCGATCGCCGCCGCGATGACCTGACGCGGCTGGGGCGTGCGGCACGAGGTGTCACCGACGTCGACCACCACCGGCTCGACCGCCTCGCCCACCGCGATCGCGAGGGACCGAAGCGGTTCGACGTAGATCCCGATCGCCGCGACCGCTTGCGACATGACGGCGCGCACCCGGTTCGGCGCGCCTCGAAGCCCGGTGCGCACGCGCTCGAGCAGGGCGGTCAGCGCGGCGAGATCGAGCGCGTCGTCAGGCGTCAGCGCCACCCAGCTCGCCACCGTCGCCCAGCCCACCGCTTGCACCGTCGGAGACGGGTCGTCGATCCACGCCTGGGCAACAGGCCACGCGCGGCCCGACTCTGCCGCGACCCACGGAACGCTGTATTCGACGTTCATCGGGCTTTTGGCCGAACGCGCCCAAGCATCGAGCGCGTCGACCGACAGCTGCGACGGGACGCACATCAACGCTGCGAGGTAGCGGGCGTCGACATTGCCCGTCTCCCACAGCGCGAGCGCGAGCGCGTGGTCCTTGCCCGAGGCCTTGAGGACCGACTTCATGTCCCCGACCTTGACGCCGAAGATAGGTTCGACAGCGCCGTGGTTCCGCCACAGACGTCGCGTGTTCTCGGAGCCGAGTGCCTCCAGCGCCGCCATCGCCTCGTCCAACGTCATGGCAACCCCCAGGGACCGATGACCAAAAACAAGCGGGCCCGCCACCGAGGTGACGGGCCCAGAGTGCGGAAGAGGGGAGTCGAACCCCTACACCTCTCGGTACAGGAACCTGAATCCTGCGCGTCTGCCAGTTCCGCCACTTCCGCGCGGCGCAGGCCCGATAACGCATTGGGACCGGCCGTCAAGGCGTGCGCTTGCCGATGCCGCCGAGGCGATTACAGCCACGACCGCCCGTCGGAGGCTTCATGGGTTTGTTCGACCTGTTCACGCATGAGGGACGCCTCAAGCGCCATGCCCTTCGGGTGGCCAACCGCGACGCCCAACCCGAAGACCGCGAGGCTTCGTGGCGCTGGTTGGCCGACGACGCGTCGCCCCGCGCCGTCTACGCCTTGCTGACGCGCTTCGACTTGAGCCTGAGCCAACAGCTCAAGGATCAGGCCGAGAAGGACGAGGTGTTCCGTCTTCTGGTCGGCCTTGGAACGCGCGTCGAAGAGCCGCTGCGCCAATGGCTGCCCCGCGCCAAGAACTTCGCGCTCGGTCTGCGCTTAATGACGGCGACGCAGGGTGCGGCCGCCGCGCTCACGGCCGCCAAGGAGCTGCTCGGCGCCGAGGCGAAGGCGTCTGCCTTTCACCCCGAGAAGAAGAAGGCGCTGCTCATCTGGCTCAGCGACAAAAGCGATCCTGGCATCGCTGAGCTCGTGATGCCGCTGCTCGCGGACTTCGACGAGGACGTCCGCTACGCCGCCGTCGACCTGCTCGCCAAACAAGCGGACGAGCGGGTCGCTGCCGCCCTGCTCGAAGCTTGGTTGCGCAAGGACGAGGACAGCCAGCGCGTTCGCCATCGCATCGCCGAGGCCTACGCCGAGCGCGCCTGGGCCCTCGGGGGACGCGAACCCGGCGCTCGTCTGCCGCGCGGTTTCGAGGTACAGGACGACCGCATCGTTCGGCAGGGGTCCGCATGAACCACGGCGAGTCGCGCGCATCGTCCAACCCGTCTCCCGACGTCGCCATGAGCGGTGGCTTGCCCCGCTTGGCGGGCACCGGGGCGACGTGGGCGCCTACCCCCGTCGACGCAGAGGCGTTCGCACCCGCGAGCCCAGCCGCCGCCGCGACGCCTGAGGCCGCTGTGCCACCGACCCCGCAGGCCCCCACGGGCTGGTCCCCCACATCGTGGCGAATCGACCGTTGAACCGGAGCACGACCATGCACCTGCACCTCCCTTCGGCTGCCCCTTCGATGCTCGCGCTCGGGCTCGTCCTCGCATCGCAAGCGTGCGCTCCGACGTGTTCGGCCACGTGCCGCCGCTTCTACGCGCCGCCGCCCGAGGGGTGCGACGCGCCTCCCGAGAGCCTCACGGCCGAAGAGGCGCAAGCGCAGTGCGTCGCCGTCTGCAACACCGCCATGCAGATCCCCGGCCCCGCGCCCTCGCCCACCGACCGGCGCTTCGATCCGGAATCGATCTACCTGGCTGGTGAGGTGCCCACGCTCGCCAACGAGAAGGAAGCCGCCGCTTGGATCGATTGCGTCTGGTCGTTCGACGACGACGTCTGCCACGACAAGCTCGACCGCCAGTACTGCGCCAAGATCTACTGATGCCTCGCCGCGCTTGGGTGGTGGCGGTCGGCCTGACGAGCGTCGTACAAACAGCTTGCGCGCCGGACTGTGACGCCCTGTGCGGCAAGCTCGAGCGCTGCGGGCTCGACGGCGACGTCCCGCGCCTCGAATGCCGAACCACCTGCGAGCGCCAGATCACGCAGCTCGACGACGACACCGACGACGCCACCTCGGATGCGTTCCGGGCACACCGCGTCTGCCTCGGCAACCACAGCTGCGACGAGATCGCCGCCGGCGTCTGCTACGACCCCCTGCTGTTCCCCTACGGCGAGGAACCGCTCCCCGAGACGATGTAGGCGCAGCCGGGCGGCGCGTTCGCAAGGTTCAACCAGAATAGACGTAGAACCCCTCGCCGGACTTCTTGCCCAGCTTGCCCTCAGCGACGAGCCGGCGGAGCAAGGGGGGTGGCGCGAACGCGGGGTTGCCGAGCGTGCGCGCCAGGTACTCTCCGATCGCGAGGCGAACGTCGAGACCGACGAGATCGGTGAGAGCGAGCGGACCAATCGGGTGCCGGTAGCCGAGGACCATCGCCTTATCGATGTCGCTGGCGCTCGCGACCCCCTCCTCGACCATGCGGATCGCCTCCATGCCGAGCGCGACCCCGAGGCGCGAGGTGGCAAAACCGGGCACATCGCGCACGGCGATCACCTCCTTGCCCCAGGCCGCACCGAGGTCTCGCCACGCTTGTATCGCCGCGTCGGACGTGGATTCGCCGCGTACGAGTTCGAGCAAGGTCATCACAGGCACGGGGTTGAAGAAGTGCGTGCCAAGGAACCGCTCCGGACGGGTCAGCCCCTCGGCAAGCGCGGTGATCGACAGGCTCGACGTGTTGGAGGACAGCCAACCGTCGGGCGACATCACCCGCTCCGCCTCCGCCAACAGCGCGCGCTTCGCCGTGAGATCCTCGTAGATCGCCTCGATGACGATACCGGCCCCAATGGCCGCGTCGACCGGCGTCGCACATGCGACCAAGGCGTCGCCGACCGCTGCGGCGTCGGCGTCGGTCATGCGCCCCTTGGCAACGTCACGCGCGAGTCGCTCGCGGATGGCCACGACAGCCGCCTCCGCAGCCCCAGGACGCGCGTCGGCCAAGCGGACGGCGTGCCCCGCCTGGGCAGCAACCTGTGCGATCCCCTGCCCCATCGTGCCCACGCCGAGAACTGCAACCGGGACCATCCCTACCTCCGACGCCCGCGAGGTTATCCCGCCCTCGCGCTCTAGGAGACCCGATGCCCCACGCCGTGATCTGCGACGCCGTCCGAACCCCCATCGGACGCTTTCAGGGCGCACTCTCGGGTGTCCGTCCCGACGACCTCGCCGCCCACGTCCTGCGGACGCTCTCCAGCCGGTGGTTTCAGGACGCCGGCGTCGTCGACGAGGTGTTCCTCGGCGCGACGAACCAAGCCGGCGAGGACAACCGCAATGTGGCACGCATGGCGTTGTTGCTCGCCAACTACCCGGAGACGGTGCCCGGCGTCACCGTGAACCGGCTGTGCGCCTCTGGCCTCGAAGCCGTCGTCCAAGCCTCGCGCGCGATCGTCAGCGGAGACGCCGAGATCGTCGTGGCCGGGGGGGTCGAGGTGATGAGCCGCGCCCCCTACAGTTTGCCGCGCGCGGGGCAGCATCCCAAGGCCGGCAACCTGACGATGTGGGACACCACGTTGGGGTGGCGCTACCCCAACGCCGCCCTCGCGGCGCGCTTCCCCTTGGAGGCGATGGGGGAAACCGCCGAGAACCTCGCAGCCCGCGATGGCATCTCCCGCCAAGACCAAGACGCGTTCGCCCTGATGAGCCATCAGCGCGCGGTCGCAGCGCAGGCCGCGGGTGCCTTCACCCGCGAGATCGTGGCCGTACCCGTCGGCACCGGGCGTCGGGCGACCAGCGTCACCCTCGACGAGGGTCCACGCCCCGACACCTCCACCGAGCAGCTCAACGCGCTCACACCTGCATTCCGGACACCAGGCACCGTGACCGCCGGGAACAGCTCGCCGCTCAACGACGGCGCGGCCGCGCTACTGCTCGCGAGCGTCGACGCCGCCGACCGTCTCGGGCTCCCGAAGCGTGCCGAGATCCTCGCGTCGGCCGCCGTCGGCGTCGACCCCCGCTTCATGGGCTTCGGCCCGGTCCCCGCGGTCCAAAACGCCCTGAAAAAGGCAGGACTGACGACGGACGACGTGGACTTGTGGGAGATCAACGAAGCCTTCGCCGCCCAAGCCCTCGCCTGCACGCGAGGCCTCCGGCTGGAGCTCGAACGGGTCAACGTCCGGGGAGGTGCGATCGCCCTTGGCCATCCGCTCGGCGCATCCGGCGCGCGCATCCTGACCACGCTGCTCCACGCACTGGAAGACACCGGAGGGCGCATCGGCGTCGCCACGCTGTGCGTCGGCGTCGGCCAAGGGCTCGCGGTCGTGGTACGCCGCCTCTGAGCCCCTACAGGGGGCGGTGGGTGAAGCGCACCCGACCGTCCCGCGTCGCAGCGACGGTTTGTCCCCTTCCGCGCAGCAGCCACCGCGTCGTCAGCAGCCCCTCGACGCCCACCGGGCCGCGGGCGTGCAGGCGCGACGTGCTGATGCCGACCTCGGCGCCCAACCCGTAGCGGAAGCCGTCCGCGAACCGGGTGCTCGCGTTGTGAAACACGCTCGCGCTGTCCACCCCGGCAAGGAAGGCCTCGGCGACCGCCGCGTCCTCCGTCAAGATCGCCTCGGTGTGACCCGACCCGTGCGCGTGGATGTGCGCGATGGCTGCGTCCAGATCGTCGACGATGACGACCGTGGCTGCCGCTGCACCGTACTCGTGATGCAGGCTCGGCGCGACGGGGAGGCCAAGCCCAGCCGCTTGCGACGGGCTCGCGTGCCAAGCGACGTCGGGCAGCGCGGCGAGTACCGCCTGAAGCCGGCCGTCATCGGCCAGCGCGCGATGCACGAGCAAGGTCTCCATGGCGTTGCAGGCCGAAGGGTAGTCGAGCTTGGCATCGCGCACGATCGGGATCGCAGCGTCGAGATCGACCGCGGCGTCGAGATAAACGTGGCACACACCATCGGCATGCCCGAGGACGGGGATGCGGGTCCGCGCTTGGATGGAGGCGACCAGCGCGTTGGAGCCGCGCGGGATGACCAGATCGATCAGGTCGTCGCGACCGAGCAGCGCGTCGACCGCCTCCCGACCGTCGAGCAGCGCGAGCGCATCGGCGGGTACGTGCGGGGCGATCGCGGCCCGAAGCACGGCTGCGAGCGCACGGTTACTCCGCGACGCTTCCTTGCCGCCCTTGAGCAAAACGGCGTTGCCGCTCCGGATCGCGAGCGCGGCGATCTGCGGGAGGGCGTCGGGCCGCGACTCGAAGATGACGAGCAGCACCCCGAGCGGCGCGGTGACTTGCTGGAGCACGAGGCCTTCCGCAAGCTCGGTGTGACGAACGGTCTGTCCGACCGGCTCCGCGAGCCCTGCGATCTGCCGAAGGCCGCGCGCGAGCCCTGCGAGCTTGTCGCGATCGAGGACCAGGCGCGCCGCGTTCGCGGAGGACAGCGTGCCTGCGGCGACCTGCGCTTGCGCGTCAGCGACGTCCAGGCCGTTGGCGTGAAGCAGCGTCTCGGCGTGCGCCTCCAAAGCATCGGCCATCGCCGTCACGGCGGCTGCACGCGCCGCGCTGTCGCAGGTGGCGAGCGACCGGCAAGCCGCGCGCGCCGAGACCGCGAGCTCGGTCGCGCCCACGACGGCCGCCTCGTGCGCGGGTTGACGCTCGGTCATCCTTCCTCCAACAGCACCACATGATCTCGATGCAAGATGGGACGACGTCCCGTGGGTGACGCGCCGCCCACGACGAGCGCGGACGACGGCGCGTCCACCCGACCGCGCGCGATCTCAAGCCCCTCGCCATCGACGACGCTGACGACCGCGCCGGCAGCGAACTGGCCCTCGACGCGGACGATGCCAGGCCAAAGTAGGCTCGCCTTGCGGCCGAGCAGCGCGGCACGCGCCCCCTCGTTGACCTCGATCCGCCCTTCTGGCGCGGTCGCGAACGCGAGCCAACGCTGCCGCTCGCGCATGCCCGACGCCGCGGGGAACCACGTGCCGACGTCTTCGCCTGCGAGCACGGCCGGCAACGCGGCGACGTCCAACCCGCTCGCGACCACGACGTCGACACCGGCCTGGGCGCCCAGACGCGCGCTCCCCATCTTCGCGCCCATACCACCTCGTCCGCCGGCGGAGACCGGACCCAGCGCGACCGTCGCCTCGGCGCCCCACACCGGCACGCGGACAGAGCCAGGCTGGCCCGGAGGCCCCGTCAACACGCCCTCGACGTCGGTCAGCAGCACGAGCAAGTCCGCGCCGACCCCGGCCGCGACGAGCGCGCCCAGCCGGTCGTTGTCCCCGAACACGCGCGCGCCATGCAACGCGATCTCGGCGGTGCTGACGACGTCGTTCTCGTTGATCACCGGCACGACCCCGAGCCCCAGCAGGCGCTCCAACGTCGCCGAGAGGTGCAGGTGGCGACGCCGCACGCGAAAGTCGTCCTCGGTGAGCAGCACCTGTGCACACGCGCGCTGCCGCACACCGAAGGCCGCGTCGTAGAAGGCCATCAACGCGCTTTGACCCGCTGCAGCGCACGCTTGGCGATCGACGACCGACGTCGGACGCCGCTCGAAGCCAAGACGCTCCGCACCCAGCCCAACGGCACCCGAGCTGACGAGCAGCACCTGCGCGCCGGCGCCGAGTCGGGCGCACAACGTCTCGACCAACGCCGTCAGGCGTGCCTCGGCCAAGCGACCGTCAGGGCCGGTGACCACCGCCGTGCCCACCTTGACGACCACCCGGCGCGCATCGATCAACCGACGGCGGCGCTCCTCGGTGGCGTTCTTGGCATCCATCGCAGCCCCTCGCTGCGAGCGACTATCCTGCGGCGTCCCCGGTGCTAGGATGCGACGACGACGGGGGAGCGGGCATGCGCGCTTGGTGGTGGTTGCTGCTGACGGGATGCACGCAGTTCAGCTTCCAGGGGCAAGATCCGCCTGACCCCGGCCCCGACGACGGACGAAACCCCGACACGGCACCGCCCGAGGCGATCTGCGGCGTCCAACCGGACCCCGCCGCCCCGCTCGCCCCGGTCACTTGGCTCGGCGAGAACAGCTACGACCCCGACGGCAACCCGCTCGTCGCGTGGCGCTGGACGCTCGTCGCACGCCCCGAAGGCAGCAGCGCCACCCTTCCCGGGGGCGCGGCGAACATCGAGGGGTTCATCCCCGACCTCGCCGGCGACTACACGGCGACCCTCATCGTCACCGACGACTACGGCAACCCGTCCGAGCCGTGCGCGACGACGCTCACCGCGGCTCCACAACAAGGCCTGTACGTCGAGCTGGTCTGGGAGTTCGGAGGTGAAGACCTCGATCTTTACGCGATCCCCGCCGACAGCAGCGACGAATCCGACGCCTGCTCCGCGGCCGGATGTGCGACCGACTGGGCGAGTCCTGGCGATCCCTCGGACGACCCCACGATGCTCCAGACCGACATCGACGGCACCGGGCCGGAAGTCCTCGCCATCGAGCGCCCCGACGAAGACGTCGAGGTCGTGCTCGGTGCGGTCGATCGCGCGCCGCCGTTCCGAAGCGCGGACAACGTGGCAACGATGCGCGTGTGGCTCGCTGGGCAGCTCGCTTGGGAGGGGACGAAGACCTTCTCCGATGAGCTGCAGAACAAGCCCTTCCTACGCATCAACCCCGTCACGGCCGACAAGAGCGAGCTGTAAGCGGTCAGAGCGCGGGGCGACGCTCGACCTTGGCCCGCGCCACCACGTCGGCGACCCAAGCCTCCACGAACGCCTTGCGCGCGCGTGCGAGCGCGATCTCGCGGTAGAGCGAGGCCTGCTCGGCGTACGCGGCGCGGTCAGCATCCACGCGCGCCGCGAGCCGCGCGACCACGTACAGGCCCCGGTCCTCGACCACCTCCGGCAGCACCGTGCCCGGCGCCGCCATACGGGCGAGCTCGAGCAGACGCGCCGGCGGCGCGATCGGGTTGCTGACCGCCTCGGACATCGAGATCGGCCCCGTGGGTGTGACCTTGAGGCCCACGGCATCCAGCTCCGCCTGGGGAACGACGCCCGAGGCTGACCAGCCGTCGCGCAACGTGGTCTCGGCGAACGCAAGCGCGAGCTTGGGGGCCTCGGCCTCCTGCATCAGCTGCTTGGCGATCTCGCGCCGCGCCTCATCCAGCGTGACCACCTTGCGCGCGGTACGCCCCACCATCTGGAACAGCTTGACGTCGCGCTGGCCGACGAGGACGGACGTCATCTGGTCGGGCTGCAAGTTGGCGATCGCGGCCTGCACCGTCGCGTCGAGCTTGGACGGCTCGGTCGCGGGCAGCTTCCCGCCGAGGTCCTTGGCAGGACCCGTCGACAGCGCCGCAACCTTCTCGGCGAAGTCCGCGCCTGCCTCGATCTCGGCACGGACGGCCTCGAGCTGCGCGCGCAGGTCGGCGACGCTCACCGACTCGTCCTTCGCGTCGAGCTGGAGCACCCGCAGCTCCACCTTCTCGGGCTGATCGTAGCGCGTCGCGAGATCGCGCTCGTACCGAGCCTTGACGTCCCCCTCGTGGCCGACGAGCCAGCCGTCGATCGCCGCATCGGAGGTGTCGACGCGGTCGTAGAACGCCGTCGGACGAACGCGCACGACGTCCATCTCGACCTTGGTGTTTTCCTCGACCCAGGACGCCTCCACGGCGCCGTCCGACACGCCGACCCCGACGCTCAGGATCTGCTGGAGCTTTTCGAGCAGCAACGCGTCGCGCTCCCGCGCCTCGAAGGCGTCCTGCGTCAACCCCATGGCCCGCAGCAGGTTCTCGTAGGCCTTGCGGTCGAACTTCCCGTCCTTGTCGAGCAGCTGAGGCAGCTCGAGAATGCGGGTCGCGACTTCGGCGTCGCTGACCTCGATGCCGAGGCGGCGCGCTTCTTGCAGCATCGCCTCGCGGTCGATCAGCTGCTGGAGGACGTCGCCTTTGAGCGTCTCGCGCTCAGCATCGGTGAGCGTCCGGCCCTGTGCGTCGGCCGCGCGCTCCGCACCGCGGACGGCGTTGCTGTATTCGAACGGAGAGATCGGCGCGCCGTTCACCTTGGCGACGCTGTCGTCGGAGGCGTTGTTCCCGCCCGACCCCCAGCCGATGAAGCTGACGACGACGAGCGCGAGCACGACTTGCATGAAAGTCGAGTCCGACCCAGACCGCATCGACTCCAACAACCCCATGGTGCCCTCCCGAGCCAGTGGCGTCTAAGCCCGCGCAAGGGCGATCGCAAGCGGCGGCGAAGGTCGGCTCTACGGCGCTGGCGACAACGGCTCCCGGGCGATACCGACGACAAGGCTCAGGGGTCGGTCGCATGTGGCGTCGAATCCGCGCGTGGTTGGGACAAAGCGATGTCGCGCTCGACCTCGGCACGGCGACGCTCCGCGTGCTAGCGGCGGGCGACGACACGGTGTGGACGTGTCCCAACGCCGTCGCGATCGCGACGCAGCACCACGACGAGATCCTCGCCATCGGCCAAGACGCCCTCGCGCTCGCCGGGCGGGAACCCGCCGGTGTTCGCGTGGTACGACCCTTCCGGGCCGGACGGCGCCAAGACCCCAAGCTCGCGAACCGGGTACTCCGCGCCGTGCTCCGGACCGCCCTCGGCGCTCGGGTGGCCCGCACCGCGAGGCTGGCGATCGCGTTGCCCGACGACCTCGACACCGCCGCGCGCGCGCGCTGGGAGCGGCGTGCGACCAGCCTCGACGTCGGCGCCGTCCGTGTCGTGTCACGCGGAGACGCGATCGGAGCCGGCTTGCACCTCACCCCCGACGTCGATGCCCCGCTCGTCGTCGACCTCGGCGCGGCGACCACCGCCATCCACGTGTTCGACGCCGGACGCCGCGTCGGTGGCACGACGCTCGACTTGGCGGGCGAGACGATGACCGCCACGCTCGTGCGCTACCTCGCCGCCGCCGACGAGCTCGACGTCGGCATGGGGGCGGCCCAGCGGCTCAAGCACAGCCTCCATCAGCCGGGATCGGCGTGGGTCGCCGGCCGTTGCACCCGCACGGGGCTCCCCCGCGGCGGCACGACGCCACGCGAAGCCCTGCGCGAAGCCCTCGCCGAGCCAACGGCCGCATTGGGCGCCTCGATCCGCGGCCTGATCCAACACACACCTGCCGACTTGGCCGCTCGCGCCGTGCAGACCGGGGTGTTGCTCGTCGGCGATGGCGCCCACCTCGCCGGCCTCGAGGCGGCCCTGCGCGCCGAGACCGGGTTGTGGACGGTGATGGCCGAGACCCCCGAAGACCTCCAGGTCCGTGGTACCCTCGCGCTCGCGTCAGCCTGAGCGTCGCTGGCGCTTTCGAGACGGTGCAGGCTCGGGAGCGGCGGGGGATTGCACCGCGCCCATCTTGCTGAGCGCAAAGCGGTAAACGTGCTCATACGTCGGCAGCACGCGACGCCAAGCGTGGTCTTGCCGCATGCCGCGGACGCGCAGGCGCCGGAAGACCTCTGGATGCTGCTTATACGTGACCAACGCCCAATGGATGGCCTCGCGAAACGACTCGCCGACGGGATGATCGAACGTCCACCCCGTCCCGGCATCGTGCGCCGGGTCGTACGTGGCGACCGTGTCCTTGAGCCCCCCCACGCGATGCACGATGGGCGGCGTGCCATAGCGGAGGCTGTAGAGCTGATTGAGGCCACAAGGCTCGAACAAGCTCGGCATCAAGAAGGCATCCGCGCCGGCCTCGACACGATGCGCCATCCGCTCAGAGAAGCCGATGAACGCACGAACGTGCCTCGGATAACGCGCTTCGAGGGCGCGAAGTTGATGTTCGTACGCCCGATGCGCCGCGCCCGCCGAGCCGACGAGCACCACCTGCGCGCCGTGCGCCTCAACCACCCACGGGATCGAGTCGAGCAACAGGCTCACGCCCTTCTGCGGGTCGAGCCGTCCCACGCTCGCCAACAGCGGGACCGACGCGTCGACGGGCAGGCCAAATTCTCGCTGCAACGCGGCCTTACACACGGCCTTCCCCGAGAGGTCGTCCGCGGAGAACGGCGCGTCGAGGTACGGATCGCTCCGCGGGTCCCACACGGCATCGTCGATCCCGTTGACAATGCCGACGAGCTCGCGCGCCCGATGCCGAAGCGACGCCTCGAGGCCCATCGCCGCACCGTCGAGCAGCAGCTCGCGCGCATAGCTCGGAGAGACCGTCGTCAACGCCTCGGCTTGAAGGATGCCTCCCTTGAGGAGGTTGATACCGCCATGCCATTCGAGGCACCAACCCCCGTTCCAACGCGGCGGCAGTTCGAGGTCGGCGAACCGCTCCGCGGCGAACGCGCCCTGATGCGCGACGTTGTGCAGCGTCAAAACGGTCGCGGCGTGCGCAAACAACCCGAGCGGTCGGTACAGGGCGTTGAGGTAGACGGGCACGAGCGCGGTGTGCCAGTCGTGAAGATGAAACACCACATCCTCGCCGAGCGGCGCCGTCGGCGCCGGCACGTGGCGCGCGGCCTCGATCCCGGCGCGCGACAGCAGAGCGAAGCGCAGGTGGTTGTCGCCGAACGCGCCGTGCGCGTCGCCGTAGATGCCGTGGCGGTCGTACAGATGGCTCTCGATCAAGACATCGGTGCGCCGCTCGCCATGACGGACCCACACCCGGGGCGTGTGCGTCCGTCCACCGAGATCGATGCGCAGTGACAGGTCGGTGCGCACGAACCCGGTGGTGTCGACCGTGCCGTACTTCGGGCTGACGGTCAGGACCTGATGACCTGCCTCGGGGAGGCTAACGGCGAGCGCGCCGACGACGTCCCCCATCCCGCCCGTCTTCGAGAGCGGGGCGATCTCGCTCGAGATCAGCACGACCTTCATCTTCGACCCCCGTCGGCGCCACAGGCACCTGACTCGCTCGGACGTACCACACCTCGACGGGGAGTCCCATGTCGAGGAGTTGATCATGCCGGACGCGCTGCGCGTCGCGCAAGGCGTCGGTCGGACCCTTCACTTCGACCAGCAACAGGCCGTCGCCGACCTTGGACGGAAACGCACCGGCCAAGCAGACAGGATCGCCGGGCAAGACCACGAGATCGGGCAGGCCGATCGCGAACGCCCGCCCTTCGCGGAGAAAGCCCTCGACCATCGCCCACAGCGCCACCGGGGGGAGCGCCTCGACGACGCGAAGCCAGCCCTCGGCAGGCAGCAGGCGCCAACGCACCCCCGTGAGCCGACATCCGCCGAACCGCCCCACCGCGGCCTCCACGATCTCCCGGGCGCGCCCCGCGTGGACCTGCTCCCGCAACCGCTCCAAGGCCTCGACACGACGTTCGGCGTAGGACGGTGTCCAAGCGTCCAACGGGCCGCTCAACCGCGCGACGGGAAGCTGCCCACACGCCACATCGAAGCTCGGACCCGCCAACAGCAGGCCGACCACCGAACGCCACAGCGCGCCCTCCCCCGCGACCGCGGCGCGGCCGTGCGCGGCGAGGTGATCGACCACGGCACGCTCGATCACCGTTTCACCGCCCCCCCCAAGCCACCGCCGCCGACCCGCGTCCCCGGCCGCGACCAACGAAAGGTCACGCCGCGGGGCCGGCCGACGAGGCGGCCGCGGGGCCGGCCGAGGGAGCCCGAGCCGGACCCAACGGCTGGCGCACCGCTCGAGCGCAGGCCGGTCGATCGGCCGCACGCGCACCGACGCGACCTGCAACGTCTCGGCAGCGTCCGCCCAAGCACCGACGGCAGCGAACGCTTCCGCCGCGCCGACCCACGCCGACACGCCATGCACGCCGGCGACCTCCGCGAGCGCCCGCAACCCGCTCGCGTCGCGCGAGGGGGCTGCCAGCAGGGCCTCGGTCCAGGCCCGCACGACCGCGCCGCTCACGTCGAGGTGGCCCGGCGGACGCCACGGCGCCCCCAGCAACGCCACCGCCTCGGTCAAGGTCCCACAGCCGGGCTCGTCCATCCGATCCGCCCAAGCGTCCCAGCGCTCCCGCGCAGGGACCACCCCGTCGCCGTCGATCGGATACGCAGGCCAGCGCACGCGGTCCAGGCGCTCGAGCACCTCGTTCGACGGGTCAGGCCACGGCCGGAGCGTCGCCCATCGTGTGACATCGCGCAGCAGACGCGGGCGGGCGAGCGCGTAGAACACGCCCTCGACGTCGGCGTCGACCGCATCGAGGCGAGCTCGGACCTCCTCGACCCGCCCGACGCTCACGCACCCGACCCGCTGCGCGGCGCGGACCAACGCTTCGCGACGGGCAAGCCCTCGTCGGACGGCCCGATCCTCGATCGCGACGACGAGCCCCCGCGCCAGCAAGGAACCAGCGACCTCGTCGGACCATCGCGCGGCCGGCCAGCCCGGGACGACCCAACCCGCCGCACGCGCCGCCGCGAGCGCGGCCTCACCGCGGAGATCGAGCCACGCTTGCACGTGCGCTTGCTCGTCGGACCGCCACAAGCCCCGTCCCCGCGCGAGCCCGAGGCGCAGACGCGCATGCAGGTCTCGAACCCCCCATCCGGCCCCGCCGTCGTCCGAACCGTCCATGCGCTCCCTTCACGCAGCGGCGCCGAAGCGTCCAACGGCGTGACGTCATGGACGCGCGCCGGACAGGTCGTTACCGACGTGCCGATGTTCGGGAGGGAACGTGTCGATCGCCCTCAACCCACCACTTCTCGGCGCGGGCGCGAGCCTGTTGTCGCTGATGACGACCGCAGACGCGATCGTGCAGCTCATCCTGCTGGTCCTGATCGGGATGAGCGTCGTCTGCTGGGCGGTCATCGCCCAGAAGGTGAAGCTGCTCCGCGAGGTCGAAGCGCAGAACCGGCACTTCGAAGACCAGTTCTGGGCGAGCAAGCGCCTCGACGTCTTCGTGGAGCAGCTCGCGTCGTTCGACCGCGCCACCCTCGCGCCGCTGTTTCGAGCCGCGTGGAAGGAAGCGAACCGCGACCGGGACGGACTTGACCCCGAGGGTGCGGTCGCGCGCGCGCTGCGGCGGGCGCAGATCGACGAGCTGACACGGCTCGAAAAGAACCTTCCTATCCTCGCAACGACGGGATCCACCGGGCCGTTCATCGGTCTGCTCGGAACGGTCTGGGGCATCCTCCAAGCGTTCATGAAGCTCGGCGAGCCGGGCGCCCAAGCCACCATCCAAGCCGTCGGCCCCGACATCGCGCACGCTTTGGTCGCCACCGCCGTCGGTCTGGTCGCGGCGATCCCCGCCGTGATGGCCTACAACCACCTCGCCGCCAAGATCCACGAGCTCGACGCGCAGATGGAGACGTTCAGCGCCGACTTCCTCAACCTGCTCCAGCGCAAGGGCTGAGGACGACATGGGGATGGGTAGCACCGGCCGCGGCCGGATGGTCGCTGAGATCAACGTCACGCCGCTCGTCGACGTGATGCTCGTCCTGCTGATCATCTTTATGGTCACCACGCCGCTGATGAACAGCCAAGGCGTGGCGGTCCAACTGCCCTCTGCGCAAGGTTCGGCGCTGCGCGAAGCCGACGATCCGGAGCGGGTCGTCATCAGCCTGACCGCCGACCGCCGCGTCCACGTCGGCGACGCCGAGGTCCCCGAAGAGGCGCTCGTCGACCACCTCACGCAGCTCGCGATCGAACGGGCCGACCGACCCGTGTTCGTGCGCGCTGACGGCGATGTGCCCTACCGCGACCTCGCGCGCGTTCTCGGGCTCGCGCGCACCGCGGGAATGCTCAAGGTCGGGCTCGTGTTCGAGCCGACGGGTGGCGATGCCGCCCCTGAGGACGCGACGACGCCATGAGCACGATCAGCCGTCCGCTGCCGCGACCGACCCCCACGGCCGAACCGCTGTCGCGCTACGCGGCGATCTCTGTCGGCGGGCACGCGGTCACCGCCCTCTTGCTCGGTCTTGCGGGCTGGCTCAGCCCCAGCGAGCCGCCGGTCATCGACCCCGAGATGGTGATCGAGGCCACCCTCGAGAGCCCCGCCGCGCCAACCTTCGCCGCCATCGCGCGTTCGGCGACGCGCACCGCCGACGCCGCCCCCACCCAGGCCGCCGCCAACGCACCGACGCCGACCGCCGCTCCGCCCGTACAATCCGTTACCGGAGGAATTGATGCTTTAGGGGAGGTAACAATTCGCTTACGCCATGAATCCCGTGTGTTTTCAGGTCATGCGGCTAATACAGATATTATTGTGGCCTCGGCTCAAGCTTATGTAAATGCACTGAATAGACTGTATGCTGCATTACAGCAAGAAGTGAAAGGGGAGGTACTAGCCTAGAAGGTGTAGAGACGAGAATCCTATCCGGGTCGCGTCTCTATTTTAATAATTTGTTAATAATTCGTTAATTACAGCGGATTACCATAAGGGTGAGGTACACTTTTGTTTAGCGGGCAAGATGCCCGCACCACAAGATTTTTATCATTAATATATCATTAATATCTGTACCTCATAATATCGTAAACTGCTGTAATTTACCTGATAAAACTACATTGGATAATATGAAAATAAGACAACTTGAACTTCAGAATTTTCGATGTTTTGACCAAAAAACATTTGAGTTTTCCGATCAATTTAATGTTATTATTGGTGATAATGCTACTGGAAAAACTGCAATTCTTGATGCAGTAGCTATTGGTGCTGGAAGCTTCTTTTTAGGAATGGACAATATTAACTCACTGAATATTCAAAAAGATGATATTAGGCTTATT
>JBEIFN010000013.1:0-19547 GCA_040382435.1 Alphaproteobacteria bacterium | reverse complement strand
CGCGGCCGAGCGCGTGGTCTATGCGCGCAGCCTCGCCAAACCGCTGCTGTGGCGCGCGCTCGCGCCGGGCCTTCGTGGCGCGACCCAGGCGACGCGCGCGGTCGCAGCAGCGTCGCACCACGGCGACGCGCCCGTGATCGCGCTCGCGCGCGCCCTCGTGCCTCTCGCCGACCGCTGGGCGCTCGCGACCCCTCCCGACCGCGGCATGGGGCCGACCGCCGCCCAACGGCGCCACGCGACGCGCTGGCGGCATCCGTGCTCAGGCGAGCACGCCGCCATTCTCGCGACCTGCCGCGCGCAGGGATGGCCGTTGCAGGGCTACACCGAGACCACCCACCCGTTTCACGCCAGCAGCCTCGCCGCGCTCCGCGAGACGCTCGGGGCGACCTGGACCCCGACCGCCACCGCGATCGACGGGTGCGGTCTACCGACCTTCGCGATGCCGCTGTCCGACCTCGCCCGTGCGTTCGCAGCCTTGATCGCCGACCCTGAGAGCCCTGCGACCGCGATGATGCAGCACCCCGAGGTCGTCGGCGGACGGGGGCGTCTCGACACAGCGCTGATGATCGACCGCCCGGGACGCCTCGTCGCCAAGGAGGGCGCCGACGGACTGCTCGGGGTCGGCGTCCAAACGGACGACGGCACGTTCCTCGGCTTGGCGATCAAGCTCGCCCACGGCTGGGACCCGCCCACGATGTCGGTCCTCGCGCGCGCGGCGTTGCGCGCGCTGGGGATCGACGTCCCTGCGGCGCACCCAGCGCACCGACAGCGGATCACGTTCGCCGCGGACCTCCTGCCCAAGCATCGCGCCGAGCGCTGGCCCTGCATCGAGGGGACGACACCAACGCCGAACCGCACGAGCTGAGGTCGCGATGCTATCCTTGAGGGCCCGGAGGCCGACCATGTCCCGTCACCTCGCCCTGGTGGGGCTCGCCATCGCGTGGACCGCGTGCGCACCGTCCCAACCGACCCCGCCCGACATCGAGACGGGCGCGCCGCCGATCGACAGCCACCGCGACACCAGCGACGACGCCCCCGTCGACACGCCGGTCGAGACGGACACGGACGTGCCCGAGGACACGCCGACGGACACGCCCGTCGATACGCCTGTCGATACGACCGCAGACACACCGGCCGACACGCCCGTCGATACGACCGCAGACACGCCCGTCGATACGCCTGTCGATACGACCGCAGACACACCGGCCGACACGCCCGTCGATACGCCCGTCGATACGCCCGTCGATACACCGGCCGATACGCCCGTCGATACACCGGCGGATACGCCCACAGACACGCCCGTCGATACACCGGCCGATACGCCAGCAGACACGCCGATCGATACGCCCTCTGACACGGGGACGGACACACCCGTCGACACCCCCGCGGACACGCCCATCGATACGCCCTCTGACACGGGGACGGACACGCCCATCGATACGCCCTCTGACACGGGGACGGACACGCCCATCGATACGCCCTCTGACACGGGGACGGACACGCCCGCAGACACGCCCCTCGATACGCCCTCCGACCCGCCCATCGACACCGCGCTGGACACCGCCGACACCGCGTTCGTCGCCGTGGACACCGCCGACACCGCGTTCGTCGCCGTGGACACCGCCGACACCGCGTTCGTCGCCGTGGACACCGCCGACACCGCGTTCGTCGCCGTGGACACCGCCGACACCGCGCTGGACACCGCCGACACCGCGCTGGACACCGCCGACACCGCGCCGCCGACACCGCCGTCACCTCCGCCGCTCAACGTCGTCGTCGACGGCAACCTCAACGACTGGGACGCGTCGTGGACCCTTCCGGGCACGGGCGGCCAGCACGCGATCACATGGGACGCCTCGCGGATCTGCGTCGCGACCCGACATCCCGACATCCTCACCGGCTCGAGCCGCCATTGGACCACGTTCGTGTTCGGCGATGCCGGACTTGGAACCTCGAACCTACTGCCCTTTGGGACCCAAGCGCCCGCCACCGCGTTCCCCGTCCGCCACCAACTCAGCCGCAAGGCCGACGGCAGCTACGCGATGCTGCGCTCGTGGACCGGCGGCAGCTGGAGCGTCAACAGCCCGCCCCCGGCGACCTTCTCCGAATCCGGTGAGCAACTCGAGGCGTGCTTCCTTCGCTCCAACCTCCCCCTGACCACCACCACCCCCACCTACGCGGCTTGGATGCTCTTTGAAGGCGCGGGGTTCGAGTCGTCCTACCTCCCCACACCCGAGACCGCGTTCGCGGGCGGCACCTACGACCCCGATGTCGCCCGGGCTTGGCAGCTCGACCTCGACGTCGACCCGTCAGACGCGCGCGCGCGCCGCCTCGTGCCGTGAGACCGACGCGCGGAGCGCGCCCACCTCGGCCTCGGTCAAGGCGCGCGCGGAACCGGGGCGAAGATCGCCGAGACGCAGCGGCCCCAGCGCGACCCGGATCAACGTCTCGACGGGGTACCCCTCGGCCTCGAAGCGGCGGCGGATCTGGCGGTTCTTGCCCTCGGTCAAGGTGACCTCCCACCAAGAACCGCGCTTGGTCTCCTCCAGCGGCGCGAGCGCGAGCGGGCCGAGCGCGAGCCCGTCTTGATGCAGCGTCGATGTCGTCAGCCGACCGACGGCGGCTGCATCGGGGAGACCACGCACCTTGACCCGATAGACCTTGGCGACATGCGTCTCGGGTGCGGTCAGGGCCGCGGCCAGCGCGTGGTCCTGCGTGAGCAACAACAACCCTTGGCTGTCCGCATCGAGGCGCCCCACGGGCGCGAGCCCCGGCGCCGACGGGACGAGCGACATGACCGTCGGACGCCCTTGCGGGTCATGGGTCGTCGTCAGACAGCCCCTCGGCTTGTGCAGCATCCACCAACTCGACGGCGCCGCCGTCGGCCCCACCCGGGCACCGTCCACCTCGACCCGGGCCCCTTCGTGCACCCACGTCGTCACATCGCGAACGACGCGGCCATCGACGCACACGCGACCCGCCGCGATCCACGCCTCGGCCTGCCGCCGCGACGCCACGTTCCAAGCGCTGAGCCAGCGCGGCAGCATCCTCCGCTCGGCCATCACGACCCCGCTGCGAATCGCCTATCCGCGCAGCGCCGGCCCCGACAGACCTTGCAGCACGATGCGCCGCACCTCGGCCACCGCCCCCGCACGGGCCAGCGGAACCTCGTTGCGCGCCGCGACCTCGACGGCCGCATCACACGCCGCCACGACCACCGACGCGACCAGGGCGGGGTGCTCCAGACCGCCAGCATCCGAGAGCGCGGCGCGCAGCGCCTCCATGAGCGCCATCCGCGAGCCCTCGAGCCGGTCTTGGCACGCCTCGGGGAGCCGCGACCGCTGCAGCAACACCGCGCGGGGCAACCGCTCCGCGTGCGCCGAGGCCACCTCCACCAAGCGGGTGAGGACCGCCGCCACATCGCCCCCACGCCGGGCCTCGGTCGCGATCGCGACATCGGTCGCAACGCACGCGCGCTCGACGAGCGCGACGACGACGTCTTCTTTACTCGGAAAGTACTTATACAGCGTCGACTTGGACATATGAAGCGACCGCGCGAGCGCGTCCACCGTCAGGTCCCCATACGCACCGCCGTCAAGGATGGCGTGCGCCCCCTCGAGAATCAGCGGCCGGCTCATGCGTCGACGTTCAACAAGCGTCACGGTTCGCAACCTCCGTCCTGCATGGGTATCGGATCCCTCCGCGAACTCTGCAGGCTTTTTTCGTGTTAGGTCCGCTTCCGCCTAGAAAATTCGGGAACTCGTTTCCGGAGTCCTACACCGCATCAAGGGAGAAGCCCGTGATTACGGTACCGCCGCTGCTCGTTCTCTCCGCCGTCGCCGAGGAGTTCGGCACACTTGCTGGCGTCGCGGTCGGCGTCGGCGCCGTGCGCGCGGCGCGCGGTGCAGCGCTCGCGCTGACACATTGTCGCAGCCGCGGCGTGCTGATCTTGGGGACAGTCGGCGCGTATGAGGGTTCGGGCTTATCCATCGGGGATGTTGTCACCGCGCGCCACATCCACCTTTTGGACGGCACCTCTGCCCTTGGCATGAGCTACACGCCACTGCCGCCGCCACCCCTGCGCTGCGATCCCGACCTCCAAAACGCGACCGGAATGCGCGCTGTCGACGTCGTGACGACCGGGGCCATCACCACCGACGCGAGCCTCGCGCGCGTACTCGGTACCCATGGCGCGGTGGAGCATCTGGAGGCTTGGTCGATCGCGCACGCCGCGGCCGAAGCCGGCCTGCCGTTCGCCGCGATCCTGGGCGTCACCAACGAGGTCGGCCCCAACGCCCACGCCCAGTGGCGCACCCACCGGGCCGCCGTCGAGGCCGCCGTCATCCAAGCGGCCACCAAGCTCCTGCTCGGATACGCGCCCGCATGACGTGGACCGATCGACGCTTTGTCGCCCTCGACACCGAGACCACCGGCCTCGACCCCTGGTCGGGCGACCGCGTGATCGAAGTGGGCCTGGTCACCTACACGCTCGACGCGTCAGCGAACGTGCTGCACAGCGAGACCGACAGCTGGCTCCTCGATCCAGGCATCCCGCTCCCGCGAACGACGGTACAGATCACGGGCATTCGCGACGAGCAGGTCGCCGGACAGCCGCCGTTCGAGGCCCTCGCCGAGCGCATCTACGCGCGACTGAGCGGCGCGATCTGGGTCGCCCACAACCTGCCGTTCGACACCGCCTTCCTCGAAGCCGAGTTCCAACGGCTCGGCCGACCCCGACCCGCCCCGCTCGCCCGCATCGATACGGTCGACGTCAGCCGCCGATTCTCGCCCGACGCGCGGTCGCACCGGCTCGGCGATGTCGCCGCACGCCTCGGGGTCCCGCTGGTCGAAGCCCACCGCGCCGCCAACGACGCCGCGGCGTGCGCGCTCGCGCTGTTCGAGATGATGCGGCGCGACCGCTTGGTCGACGACCTCGACACGCTGTGTCGTTGGGCAGGCGGCGTCGGCCCAGTCCCCACGGGCACCGGTGAGGCCTTCACCCTCGACGCCGACGGTCACGCCCGCTTCGTCGAGGGTCCCCACGCAGGCAAGCGCGCCGAAGCGCACCCGATGCACCTGTCGTGGCTCCAGGTCGCCCGGACCCGCGCGTCCCACGGGTGGGCATGGCGCTACGGCGAGCGTTCCCGAGCCTGGGCGCGCAGCGTGCTCGACGCCACGACGACCGGCCGGATGCCCAGCCACGGAAAGAGCACGAAGTCCAACGAGTGGGGGCTCGACAGCTGCCTGGCGCCCGACGCCACCGCCCAGCTCACACGCGCGAGCGAGCGACCCGCAGAGAAGGCCGCCGCAGCCGCAGGCACCGCCCCCGTCGCCGCGACGACGGCGCCGTCCGCGGAGCCAGGTGGCCTGTTCGCCGCACGGCCGACAGACGGCCCGTGCTGACCGGCGCGTTGCTGCGGGCACGCCGGCAGGGGGACGTGCTGGAGCCGGGCTGGATCGTCCCCAGTCGCCGCGACCTGCTCGAAGTCGCCGAAGCGCTGATCGGCGTCACGAACGACGCAGCGTCGCGCCACGAGCGGCGTGGCGCGATCGAGGAGACGCTCGCCGAGGTCGGCGCAGACCACCGCGCGCGCAAGGTCGTCGACGGTCTGCGCAAGTTGCTCCTCGATCGCTGCACCTTCTCCCGCGCCAGCGAGGTCGACCCCGCCGCGCTCCGCGCCGCCGTCTTCGCCGCCGCCGCTGCACGCCCCCCCTTGGCGCTCCCCGGCGACCCTTTGGGCCGCGCCACCGCCGCCGACGTGCTGGCCGAGATCGGCCCGCAGTTCGGCCTAACAGCGACCGAGGCGGCTGAGGCGCTCTACGCCGACCTCGACGAGCAGGACCGCCTTCAGTCCGTCGAACCGCTGACGCCCAAGGGGCTGCTGGAGCGCTACAACCTGGGACTCGCACAAGGCCTGCTGCTCAAGGCGCGAGACGTCCGCCTGCGGCTTTCGCAACCGTCCGTCGCCCGAGCGCGCCAGCTGCTGCGTGCCGTGCGGTTCTGCCGCCTGATGGCGACCGCGCGCCGCGATGGCGCCGATCTGGTGTTCGAGATCGACGGCCCCGCCTCGATCCTCGGACCGTCCACGCGGTATGGTCTCGGCCTGAGCCAGCTGCTGCCAGCGGTCGCCCTTCAGACCGGCGCGTGGCGTCTCGACGCCACGATCGCGCTCGATCGGCTGCGCCCTCCTGCGCGGCTCTGCCTGACGCACGACCTCGGCTTGGTCAGCCACGCCCCCGACACCGGCGTCTGGCAGACCCCCGAGCACAAGGCCCTGCTCGACCGCCTCACCGCCCAGCCGATCCCCGGCTGGCGCGTCGACGACGAGACCACCGCGTTGACGCTACCCAACGGGTTCGTCGTCCTGCCCGACGTGACGTTCGTCCGGGACGACGGCGCGACCGCCCACCTCGAGCTGATCGGCTTTTGGCGAAAGGCCTGGGCCGAACGACACCTCGAGACCGTCCTCCATCAGGGCCCGGCCAACCTCGCGCTCGCGCTCTCGACCAAGCTCGCCCTCGCCGACGAGGGCCTCGACGACCATCCGCGCGTGCTCCGCTACGCGACCGTGCTGCCCGTCAAGGCCGTCGCCGCCTGGCTCGCGACCCTCCCTCACGGGCCCGTCGGCGCCACGACCTGACGCGACGAGGTCCGCACCGGCCCTCCGGGTCCGCGTCCGTGTGCGACCGGGGTTGGCCCGGGCTAGATAGGGTCGTTGCAGGTGCCCCATGTCGTCCGACGTCGAGACAGCCCCCTCTGAGTCCTTGCCGAACCCGCCCACGGGCACGGACCAGGCCGCCGCCCCCGCATCGGCCCCCGTCAAGGACGCGCCCGGCGCACACGAAAGCAAGATCCTCATCGGCCTCGTCCTCACCGTCGCGGTCGCGCTGCAGTGGCTGCTGCAATGGGGTCCCGTGTTCACGTGGACGAACGGCGCGATCTCCGACGTCCGGGGCGCGTTGTGGGAGTGGTACATCGAGGACGCCGCCATCTCGTTCGCGTACGCCCGCAACTGGGCCAACGGCGACGGTCTGGTCGCGTTCGTCGGCGGAGAGCGGATCGAGGGCTACTCCAACCCGACCTGGGTCGCGCTGATGGCCGTCGGCTACCTGTTCGGCGTGGATGGGTTCGTCTCCAGCAAGTGGATGGCGCTCGGGTTTTCGGCCGCGACGCTGATCTTGACCTGGCGCATCGCGGTCGAAGCGCTGCGCAAGCCCGGTCACCACCCCTCGGTGCTCGCGGCACCCCTGTTCCTCGCGGTCTTTCCGCAGTTCGCGATCTGGAACGCGTCGGGCCTCGAGAACAGCATCTTCTCGTTCTTCCTCGCGGGCGGGATCTGGCGCACGCTCGTCGAGGCTCGCACGGGCGGCCTGCCCTGGGCGAGCCTGTGGTTCCTCGGGCTAGCGACGAGCCGCCCCGAGGGGATTCTGTACGGCGCGTGGGGCGGGTTCCTCGCGATGGTCGCGAGCCTCGTCGCCGGGCGCGGCGTGCGCCGAACGGCGCAGTGGTTGGGGATGTTCTTTATCCCCTTCATCGGCTACCACGCGGTCCGCTACAACTACTTCGCTTGGATCTTCCCTAACACCTACTACGCCAAGCTCGCCGACAAGGACGCCAAACCCCTGGTCTGGGACTCGGCCGGCTGGAAGTACATCCGCAAGTGGGCGGCAGGTGACTTCACCTCCGCCGGGAAGGAAGGCACCGGCATCGGCTGGTTCTTACCCGTCTTCTTCTCCGGTTTGTTCGGACTTCGTGGGCGCAACACCTGGGCCGTCGTCGGCACCAGCCTGCTCGCCGCCGTGTTCTTTCTGCTGCCGACGAGCGACCCGGTCGCAGCCCTTCCATTTTGGCCGGCTGACCTCAAGGCCCCCGAGTGGTGGCAGACCACCCGCATCCTTGGGATCTTCACGCTCTGCGTCTCGCTACCGCTGACCACGGTGCGGCGGGAGGGGTGGCTGGCGCGGCTGTTGCTGTGGGGCTTGGCCCTGGTGCCGTTCGCGTTCACGCTGCAATCCGGCGGCGACTGGATGCGGGGCTATCGGTGGATGAGCTTTCTCTCGGTGCCGGCGGCCGTGCTGTTCGCCCTCGGCCTCGACGCCCTCACCGACGCCGCGGACCGGCTGCACGCGTCGTGGAGCCGGAGTCGGGAAGGGGAGCTCGACGGTTGGGGACAGGCCGCATGGAGCGTGGGTCCGCTGGTGATGCTCGCGCTGCTCCCGTCGTTCTACTTCCAGCTCGAGTGGTTCTTCGGAAAGCGTGAGACCGGCCCCGCCTCGGTGCGCAAGCGCGCCGACTACACCGCCTCGATCATCAGCAAGCTGTTCCTCGACGATCGGCTGATCAAGAACCTCGACGTCGACATGGGCGCCCACATGTACTGGTCGCCCCACCTGATGCTCGACATGGCGGGCCTGGTCGACGTGCCGATGGCGCACCACGACTACAGCCAGCGCACCATGACCAAGCAGTACGTGTTCGACGAACACAAGCCCGAGATCGCGCACGTGCATGGCGGCTGGGCCAACAGCAGCAAGATCCCGACGTTTGCCGAGTGGAAGGCCCGCTACTTCGAGATCCCACCGTTCGAGGCGTCGACGACCACCTACCACATGGGCACCCACATCCGGCGCGACCTGGTGATGGCCCCGTCGTGGGAGGGCGGCGAGACGCGGAGCGTGGCCTACGAGGATGGCTTGAGCTTGGTCGGTTGGCGCATCCCCAGCCCCGAGGTCACCGCAGGGCGCGCGTTCTACGTCGAGGTCGGCGTACGCTACGACAACGCAGCCGCCCGGCAGGACTTCCGGATGCTCGGCTTCCTCTCGGACGCCAACGGGCACTTGCAGGTCTTCGACCTGCCGCCCGCGTACGACTGGCTCCCGCCGAGCGAGTGGAAGCCCGACGAGGTCTTCATCGGCAAGTTCCCCGTCCAGCTCACCGGCGCGCTGCCCGAAGGCGTCTACGACCTCGGCTTCGTGTTCCTCAAGCCCGACGGCACCGCGTACCAGCCCTTGGCGACCTCGTCGTCCGAGGACCTGGTCGTCACGGCAGCGGCCGCGCCCGGCGGCCCGGCGGCCCGCGTCACGCTCGGAGAAGCGCGCTTCTCGGCCGCGTTGACCCTCGGTGGCGACGGCACGAGCGAGCGCGAATCGGCTCGCGACGTCGAACGCGCCCGGTCGCTCGCCGCCGAAGCGAAGTGCCCCGAGGCGCTCCAAGCTTGGATGGAAGCCCGCCTTCACCAGCCCAAGAACACCGCGTGGACGACGACCACGCGCGCGGAGCTGGCACCGGCGTTCGCGGCGTGCTGGCTCAACCGCGGCGAGGAGGCCGGAGACGACGAGGCGGCCGCACGCCACATCGAGGCCGCCCGCTACTGGCAACCCCGCTCCGCGGACGTCTGGACCGCCGCCGATGAGGTGGGTCCACTCCTGATGTCTCGCGCCGACGCCGCGCGCGCCGAGGCCGACTGGAGCAGCGCGTACCGGCTCTACACCGCCGCGCTCGCCGCCAAGCCCACGCTCTCGTGGGCGCGCCGCTACGCCGAGGAGGCGCGCGACCATGTGCTCGGGATCGACGCGGAGAGCATGGCACGCAAAGCCGAAGCTGACGCCGCACGCGCGGCGAGCAAAGAGCAGACCCCGGCGCGCACGCCCGGCGTCAAGCCCCCACCTGCCTCACCGGCCGTCGCCCCCGCGGAGGAGTGATGCGCGCTGTTCCCGTTGCGGTGTCACTTGGGCTCGGCCTGCTCGCGATCGCGGCCGTCGCCCAGCTGCCCGACCCGCGCGGTTGGACGAGCGCGACGCCCGCGCGGGGTGCGGCGCATTGGATGGGTGCCGACGACGCGCAAGCCCCCAAGATCAAGCTCCCCCCTGCATGGGCCAAGCGGCTGCAACGCAAGACGGTCGTCGTCTACCTCTCTCCCACGTGCCCGCACTGCCAGAACGCCGCGCCCGAGTTCGCCAAGTTGGGTGAGGCCGTCGGCGACCTCGCCGATGTGTGGATCGTCGCCTCAGGACGGTCCGATCCGGCCGCCGTCGAAGCCTTCCGGGTCGCTCATGCCTTCCCCAACCCCATCCTGCTCGACACCGACGGCGGCCTCGGCGACGCGCTGCAGATCACCGGCACACCGAGTGCTGCCCTGCTCGTCCCCGAGGGGGGCAAGGCGAGGCTGATCGAGGGCTGGTACCCTTGGACGCCTGGCGCGACGGTGGCGGTCCGAGAGCGCGTCGCCGAGCGTCCCTTCGCGATCTTTCAGCCCGGGGTCTACCTCGGGAACGCCGCCTGTGCGCCGTGCCACATCGAGGAGCAGCGCAGCTGGCTGCTCACGCACCACGCCGTCGCCTACCCACGGCTCGGGCCCGACCCCGTCCAGAAGGACCCAAGCTGCCTGCCGTGTCACGTCACCGGTGCTGGGGCGCCGACGGGATGGGCCCCCGACGCGCGAGCCGACCTGCGCAACGTCGGGTGCGAAGCGTGCCACGGCCCGGGCGGCCCGCACGCAGGCACCTGCACCGACGCGGCATCGACCTGCAAGAACTGCCACGACCCGGATCACGCAGCGGGATTTGCCTACGAGCGCGCCCTGCCCGCGATCGACCACTACCGGAGCACCGCGATGACCGACGGTGCTTGGCGTGACGCGCGCATCGCGATCTTGGAAGGGGAGGTCGGTCAACCCCTCCTCGCGTTCACGGGGCCGAACGTTCCCTCCCAGACCTGCGCCGGATGCCACGCCGAGGCTGCCGGGAACGGCCACGCCGACGTCCACGCGGGTGCGATGGCGAGCCTTGCGGCCAAGAACAAGGACGCCGACCCCGCGTGCGTGCGCTGCCACGCCACGCCAGCCGTCGCCGGTCCGGGCGAGCGCGCGTTGACCGACTACCGCCTCGACGAGGGCGTCGGCTGTACCGCCTGCCACGGACCGGGCACCGAGCACGTCGCAGAGCCACGCAAGGACAACATCGTGGGCCTCGGCGACACCTGCCCGGTCTGCGTCGTCGACGCGCTCTGCACGAGCTGCCATACGCCCGCGTGGGACCCGATGTGGTCGCTCGACGAACGGCTTCAGTCGCTCCAAGCCGCCCCGGACAAGGCGCAGTCCGCCCCCTGAACCGCGAGCGCGCCGGCCAACACCGCCGACGCCTCGTCCGCGAGCGTGCCCTCCCCGAGTGACAGGTCACCGAGCGCGACCGGCCCCTGCACGGCCGCCTGCACGGCCGCCTCGAGGACCTCACGCGCATCCACCGCCGCGCCCCAGGGCCACCGCGGTCCGACGGTGATCGCAAATCGGGTCGTGCTCCCATCGGCCGACGCGAGCGCGGCCCCTTGGCAGACGACGTCCGTCGTCGCCGTCCCCCCCCAAGCGAGCGCGACCGGCGCGGCATCGGGGCAGGACAGCGTTCCTTGTACCTCGATCTCGCGGACCCCGAGCCAGACGCGACCGTACCTCGCGCCGTCGGTGGGCAAACTCGGACCGTAGTCGAGCGCACCGTTGGGGACCGTCACGTCAAAGCCCGGCCACACCACGGCATCCTGCCGCGCCGCGGTCGGGAGCGCACGCGGCGACACGGTCCAGACGCCCGACTGCAGCGTCCATCCGCAACCTTGGGCGTCCTGCAGCCCCAACACGCCCGCTGGCGCCACCGACCAGCCGACCTCGGCAGGTCCGCAAGCCATCGCCAGCACGCCCAAACCGAGCCAGCGCCGATCTAGAACCATGCGCTCACCCCCAAGGTCCAGACGCTGGCCGGCGCGGTCACCACATGACGCTGATCACCCGTCGCGGCGTCCCCAGGCGCCCACGACGACGTGAGCCACGGCTCGGCATCCGGGCGCACCGGGCCGACGTCCCACAAGCCCGTCGAGAACGTCCACCGCTTGAACGCCACACTCGCCGTCAGATCGACGCCCGGCGCCACCTGTCCGAGGCTGCCGTCAGGCATCGGACGCGGCCCGACGACCAAGGCACGCGCGCCGATCGTGAGATCGACGGGCCCGACCGGCTGCGCGGTGGCCCGGACGGCGAGCGCGCCTGTGGCGATCGGCACCCACGGCAGCCGAGCGCCCGTATCCATCCTGCGCGCGTCGACCCCGCTGCCTTCAACGCCCACCGTCAGCCCCGGCCGCACGGTGATGGCGAGGCTGCCCCAACCCCCGACGCGACGCGTCGCCGACGCGAACAGGAAGCGATCCCGCCAGACGTCGCGGACCACGTCCTCGGGGGCGAACACGGCGTAGCCGTCGAGCCCGAGGCGGAGCCGAGCCCCGAGCTGGGCGTCCGCATCGAGACGGACGACGTCGGCGACCAGCGGGCGCACCAAACCGGTGGGAAGACCGTCACGGGCGTCGAGCGCACGCGCGACCCGCGCCCAGCCCGCGACCAAGCCGCCGTCCAGCCCAAGCCGCACCCCAACGCGCGCGGTCGGCAACACCGCCCAGCTGACGCTCCGCGCGGCGTCACGAACGTCGACGCCCGCGTCACGCGCGCGCAGGTCGGTCTCCTCGACGCGGGCCCCCGCCATCAACCATCCATGCCCGGCGAACCGCAGCGTCGCGCGCGTCCAAGCCGCGACCGTCGCGTGCTGCACCTTGCGCCGCGCTGTGTCGCCCGCCGCCGCCAGCTCCAGGTCGACCGGCGTCGACCGCTGATCGAGCTGCGTGGTGCGCAGATCGAGGCCCCCTTCGAGGGTCGTCGTGTCGCCCAGCAAGGGCCACCCGCCGGTCATGCGTGCCCGTAGCCCGACGTCGAGCGCGGTCTCAGCGCGGGCGACACCATCCCCCTGCACGGCGTCGACGAGAAACCCCGTCAGGTTCACGCGCTGCGCCGCGTCCTGGGCACCAAACCACGTATCGAGGCGAAGCCCGCCCCCATCCCACGCACGAACCAAGCGGCCGACGACACGCGCACTCCGGGCGCGCGCGTCCCCGTCCCAGGCCCGATAGCGCCCGATGCCGCGCACCGTGTCGTCCGCGATGTCCTGCGGTCGCAGCGGCGTGGGAAGGTCCCAGCCGCCGTCGTGCAGAAAGACCATCGCGCCGGCCTCGATCGGCCCTGCGCGGCCCGCGATCCCCCCAGCGACCCGCAGGTGTCGAAAACTCCGGTAGCCCGCGACCCCCTCGCCACCCTCCAGCTCTCCGGCGACGAAGGTGCGCCGATCCCACCCCTCGGGCCGCCACTGCACGCGGGCGAGCCCGCTCCCGTCCGTGCCCGTCTCCAACCCTGCGAAGACGCCGGTGCGGCTCATGCCCACACCGAGCGACACCGCGCCCGCGCGCCCGTCCGCAGGCCGATCGGGCGCGACCCCATCGGGGCAGAGGACCACATCGGTCAACAGCCCGCGCGGGACGAACGAGAGATCGGCGCTGCCCGGGCCGAGCGCGCTCGACGGCAGGTTCACCGGCATCCCGTCGAGGACGACCGCGAGATCTTCCCCAAAGCCCACATCAAATCCCGAAAACGTGATGTTGGGCGCACCTCCGCGCCCCCAGCGATGCCCCACGGTCGCCCCGGGAAGGCTGCCCAACAGCTGATCGGCGTCGCGCGCAGGGAACGTGCGCAGCCCTGCGCCATCGAGCCGCACCTGACATCCCGGCGGAGCGTCGGGCCCAGCAGCGACGACGAACTCATCGGACGCAGCACGGGCGGTCGATCCCGCGGCGGCGACGGCCACGAGCAGGACAGCGACCGGGCCGCGTCCCCCGCGGTGTGCCAAGCCAACCCCCGTTCGGCGGCATAGCGCGCCGGATCCGGCCCGGCACAGGCGCACGAGGCGCGTTACCCCGCCGCGCACGGAGTCTACGTGTCGCTCAGCCCCGTCGCCGCCGTTCATGCCGTCCGCGCCGCCCCCCGGCTGCGGTGGTCCGACGTCGGCATCGCGTCGATGGTCGCCGAGATCCCCAGCGAGACGTGGACGACGGCGGCGATCGAGGCCTCGATCCGGCCGCTGTACCGCACGCTCGGGTTCAAACCCGGGTGGGTCGAGACCGTGACAGGGATCCAGAGCCGCCGGATGTGGCCAACGGGACAACGCTTCCTCGACGGCGCCGTCCAAGCCGGCGCGCGTGCGCTGCGCGAAGCGGGTCTGACGGCCGCCGACGTCGGGCTCGTGCTGTCGTGCTCGGTGTACCGTGATCGCCTTGAGCCGGGCCTCGCGTGCGAGGTCGCGCACGCGCTCGGTGTCCCAGGAACGGCAGGCAACCACGACGTGGCGAACGCCTGCCTCGGCTTCCTCACCGGGATGGTGCAGGCCGCGAACATGATCGCGCTCGGCCAAATCGACGTCGCCCTCGTCGTCACCGCCGAGGACGCACGCCCCGTCCTCGAGGCCACGCTGCGCACCCTCACCGCGCCGTCGGCCGACATCCACGCCTTCAAGGGCAACCTCGCGACGTTGACGCTCGGGAGCGCGGCCGCCGCCGCCGTCCTCGTCCGACGCCCGCCGGCGCAGGCCGGGCCACGCCTGATCGGCGGAGCCACCCGCAGCGCGACCTGGCACTTCGGCCTGTGCGTCGGCTCGGCCGAGGGCATGCAGACCGACTCGGTCGCGCTGTTGCGCGAAGGCGTCGCGCTCGCGCGTGACACATGGGCCGATACCCAAGCCGCACTGGAATGGTCGCCCGCCACGCCCGGCGTGGTCGCGCTGCATCAAGTCGGCCGCGCCCACCACGAGGCGATCGTCCGCGCGCTGAACGTCCCCGCCGAGCGCGCCCCCGCCACGTACCCGTGGCTCGGCAACATCGGCTCGGCCGCCGTCCCCGTCGCCGCGGCCTTGGCGCGCTCCGAAGGCAAGGCGCCTCCGGGCACGCCGATCGGCCTGCTGGGGATCGGCTCGGGGCTCAACTGCCTGATGCTGGGGATGACCGCATGACCGGCTCGGCCTTCGCGCCTCTCCCCGCCGAGCTCGCGGCCGTCCACCCGTGGCCCGTCACGCGGTTTGCCGCGCCGCACGGCGAGATCGCGGTCCTCGACGTCGGCCCGCGAGACGCGCCCGTGATGCTCGCGCTGCACGGCAACCCCACGTGGAGCTTCTACTGGCGCGCGTTGATCTCAGCGTTTTCCGATCGCTTTCGCGTGATCGTGCCCGACCATCTCGGCGCGGGCCGATCGAGCAAGCCGCAGGACGCCGCGTACCGGCTGCACCAACACGTCGACAACGTCATCGCCTTGATCGAGGCCCTCGATCTGCGTGACATCACCCTCGTCGTCCATGACTGGGGCGGCGCGATCGGCATGGGCGCCGCCACCCGCCAACCCGAGCGGTTTTCGCGGTTCGTGATCACCAACACCGCCGCGTTCCGCAGCCTGCGCATCCCGCCCTCGATCGCGCTGTGCAAGGTCCCCGGCTTCGGCGCGCTCGCCGTGCGGGGCGCCAACGCGTTCGCCGGGATCGCCACCGTGCGCGCCACCGCGAAAGGCCTCAGCGACATCGCACGCCGCGGGCTGCTGTGGCCCTACGGCTCGTGGCACGACCGGATCGTGACGCTACGGTTCGTCCAAGACATCCCGCTCGGACCGTGGCACCCGTCCTACCCCGAGCTGAGCCGCATCGACGACGGTCTCGCGGGCCTGACCGACCGACCGATGCTGATCTTGTGGGGCGACCAAGACTTCTGCTTCTCGCCCGCCTTTCGCGCCGAGTGGAGCCAACGGTTCCCGAACGCGACCGTTCATGCGTGGGCCGACGTCGGACACTACGTGATGGAGGACGCGCCAGAGCGCGCCGTCGCGGCCATCTCTACCTTCCTCGCGTCGTCCGCGTGAGCCTGACCCTGCACGGCGACGCCTGGGACCGCGCCTGCGCCGACCTCGCAGGCCAGTGCCCCGTCATGGCGCGCCTGATCGCCGACGGCCCTGGAGAGCGTCTGACCTCGCACGGCGAGGCCTACGTCACGTTGGCGCGAAGCATCGTCGGGCAGCAGATCTCGGTCAAGGCGGCGGCCACCATCTGGGAACGCTTCGAGCGCGCGACGGGGGCAATGACGCCCGCCGCCGTCTTGGCCGCGCCCGACGAGGCCCTGCGCGGGGCCGGCCTATCGGCCTCCAAAGTCCGCTACCTGCGTGCGCTGTCCACCTACGCCGACGCAGGCCACCTCGACGTCGACGCGCTCGCGACGATGGACGACGAGGCGATCGTGCGCAACCTCGTCGCGCTGCCGGGCATCGGGCGCTGGACGGCCGAAATGTTCCTCATCTTTCATCTGCTGCGCGCCGACGTGTTCCCCCTCGGAGATGTGGGCCTATTGGCCGCGCTGCGCAAACATCTGACCGATCTGCCCGATGGGACCAAGCTCGCCGCCCGCGACGCCGCCCTCTTGGGCGAGCGCTGGCGGCCGTGGCGCACCGTCGCGACGTGGTGGCTGTGGCGCAGCCTCGATCCGCTCCCGGTGGCGTACTGATGCGCGCGCTCGTCACGGGCGGCGGTGGCTTCCTCGGGGCGGCGATCGTCCGCGCGCTTCGTGCGCGGGGCGACGAAGTGGTCACGATCGGGCGGCGGACCTACCCTGCCGCGACCGCGCTCGGCGCGCGCTGCGTCGTCTCGGACCTGACCCGCGACGACCCTGGCCTGACCGAGGCGATGGCGGGCGTCGACGTCGTGTTTCACACCGCTGCACTCCCCCCTCCGGACGGCAGCTGGGCGGACTACGTCGCCGCCAACGTCGACGGTACGCGGCGCGCGCTGTCCGCCGCCCAGGCCGCCGGGGTCGGGGTGTTCGTCCACACCAGCACCCCAAGCGTCGCGTTCGATGGTCACCCGCAGCACGCCGTGACCGCGGAGACGGCCCCGATCCCACGCCGCCATCTGTCGGCCTACGCCGCCACCAAGGCCGAGGCGGAGCGTCTCGCCCTCGCGGCGCATCGCCCCGGGTTCCTCGTCGTCGCCCTCCGACCGCGGCTGATGTACGGGCCCGACGAGCCCCACATGCTGCCGCTGTTGATCCAACGGCACGCCGCCGGCCGGCTGCGTCGCGTCGGGGACGGCACCAACCTCGCGAGCCTCACCTTCCTCGACAACGCGGTCTCGGCCCACCTCGCCGTCGCCGACGCGCTGCGCGTTGCCGGGGCGGACGCTCCCGGCGCGGGCCGAGCCTTCTTCGTCGCCGACGCCGAGCCGGTCGCGCTGTGGCCCTGGATCGGGCGTGTGCTCGACGCCGCGGGCCTCCCGCCGCTGACCCGCAGCATCCCGGCCCGGCTCGCCTACGCGCTCGGCGCGCTGCTGGAGGCCGCTTGGTGGCTCCAGCGTCGCCACGACGGGCCGCCGATGACCCGATTCGCGGCCCTCAACCTGAGCACGACCTGCACCTACGACCTCACGCCGCTCGAACAGCACTTCGGATGGCGCCCACCCGTCCGTGGGGCTGACGGCTTGCGCGCGACGCTCGCGGCGATCACCCACCAGCGTCGCACCCAAGACCGGGTCAGCCGTCCGTCGCGTCCTCGATAGCGGTGATCACCATGCTCGGCGTGATCACTTCCGGAAGGGCTACGGCCTTGGCCACACCGCTCGGCGGAACCACGAGGTAGAGCGGCACCCCCGCGCGCCCGTACCGCGACAGCCAGGCTGCGATCACGTCATCCTTGCGCGTCCAGTCGGCCTGCAGCGGCACCACACCGTGCTTGGCGAACGCCGCGCGCACCGCGTCGGTCTCGAGCACCGTGCGCTCGTTGACCTTGCAGCTCACGCACCAGTCGGCCGTAAAGTCGATGAACACCGTGTGCCCAGCGAGCGCGGCCAGACGGTCCTCGCGAAAGGGCTGCCATGGGACCGCGGCGCTGAAATCGAGCGCGTCCGCGGCAACAACGGCGCCATCGTCGCAGGTCGCGGCGTCATCGAGGCGCAGATCCAGCCACGGCCCTCCGCCGATCGTGACCAGCGCCGCGGCACCTCCGAGGCTCACCAACTGCCGGCGCGCGGACTCCGCAGCCCCGCCAAAGCGACCAAAGATCCATGCTCCTGCCGCAAGAAACAGCAAGAAGACGAGGAACCCGGTCAGCCGGTCCGGCCCCACCTGCGCGCCCAACACGTCGATGAGCCAGACCGTGGTGCCGAGCAGCGTAAAGCCCAGGCCCTGCTTGAGGGTCTCCATCCAAGCACCGGGCTGCGGCAGCACCCGGAAGAACGCTGGGACCCAAGCGACGAGCAGGAACGGCGCCGCGAGACCGAGCCCGATCGCGAGAAAGACCAACACCAACACCGCCGTCGGCGCCTGAAACGCGAACGCCGTGGCCGCACCCAAGATCGGCGCCGAGCAGGGGGTCGCGACCAACGTTGCGAACACGCCCGTAAAGAAGAAGCCGAGCGGCCCCTCGCGGCTCCCCAGCGCGTCGGCCCGTTCGAGGCCAAACGCCGGGATCTCGAACACGCCGAACAGGTTCAGGCCGAACAAGAACACGACCGAGGCGAGCGCTGCGACGTAGCCCGGCCATTGAAACTGAAAGCCCCAGCCGACTTCGAGCCCGAGGACCGCGCGCGCCGCCCAAACGCCGAGCGCGAGCACGAGGAACGAGGCGAGGATCCCCGCGGTGTACAGCACGCCCGCCTGCCGACGCCCCGCGTCCGTCATGTCCGTCTGCTCGACAAGGCCGTAGAGCTTGAGCATCAGCACCGGCAACACGCACGGCATGACGTTGAGGATCAAACCTCCGACAAGGCCGAGCACGACGGCCTGGACGACCTCGTACCAAGACCAAGACGCCGGGGCCGCGGACGCGGCTGGCGGGACCGTCGCGGGATCACCGTACGGGTTGCTCCCCCCCGTCGCGGACGGCGGACTCGGGGGTGCGGACCCCGCCGCGGACGGCGCGGGTTGGTAGACCCCAAGACGCGACCAGATCGGGTCGGACGAAGCGACGCGTGGGGTGCCCGCCGCAGCCCATGGCGTAGGCAGCGTCGCCTCCATCACGACGGGCTGGCCGTCGAGCACCACCTGAAACAAGCCACCGCTGCGGTCGGCCGCCGGCGGCGTCTGCACGCCCAGCGCGAACGCCTCGAGCACCGCGGCCACATGCCCGTCGGCCTCGACGGTAGCCGACGACGTCGTAATGACCGCGTCGGGCCCCACGATAGGGATGAACGCCGGCCATCCCCGCGCGCCGTCGCTGGCCTCGGCGGTCAACGTGTGCCCAGGCGCTGCCGCGAGCGTAAACGCCCACCGGAACTTGTCGTCGGGCACGACCGGGGAGGCATCAAGGCTGCCACCGAACACGAGCCCAGCGACCTCATCGGGGGTCTTGGGGACGAGGGCCGCGTAGTGGGCAAACAACGGTGCGGCCGCCGAGGGCGCAGCACCCGGCCCCACCTGAAGCGTCAGGCTGAGGTCGACGTGACCCGGGATGCAGCTCGATTTGCACACGAGCCAGTCCACGCCCACCGTGATCGGCAGCGGACCGGCCGCCGCATCGGCGGGCACATGCACGACCGCGGTGTGCAACACGGCCTTGTCGTAGCCAAAGCTCACCAAGTCCGCGGCGACGAACCGCTCCGGCCGAGGGGACCGCATCGGATCGACCGTCACACCCGCCGGCGTCTTCCACGTCAACTGGGTCGGCTGG
>JBEIFN010000012.1:0-19701 GCA_040382435.1 Alphaproteobacteria bacterium | reverse complement strand
GCGGAGGATGGCGTGCGGCGGCAACTGGACGAGGCTCTGGCCCTGCAAGGTCAGCACGACGCCGTGATCACGGTAGAGCTTGCCGATCTTGGGCACCAAGGCCTCGGCGGCCTCCTCGTCGATCAGCCAGGCTTGGAAACGCGCGTCGTTGCTCATCGGAGGGCCTCCACGTCGGGGAGATAGTCTCGCGCGGCGTGTGGGGCGAGCCACGCGGCGTTGCGGGCTGGGCTAGTTTCGCTTGCAGGCGGCTTCGAGGTCGGCGATCGACTTCGGACACGCGCGGGTCAGCACCTCGGGTGCGCCGTCGGTGACGAGCACGTCGTCCTCGATGCGGATCCCGAGGCCTCGGAGGGCCGCGGGTGCCTTGTCGTCGTCGGCGGCGACGTACAACCCGGGCTCGACCGTCAACACCATCCCGGGGCTGAGCGCGCGGCTGTGTCCGTCGTCGTCGAGGTACGCGCCGACATCGTGGACGTCAAGGCCGAGCCAATGGCTGGTTCCATGCATGTAGTAGCGCTTCCACGCCGTCCCGCGCAGCGCTTTGTCGAGCGGACCGGGGATCAGGTCGAGGTCGATCATACCCTCGACGAGACGACGCACCGCGGCGTCGTGGACGTCGCTGAAGCGTCGGCCGACGCGAACCTCGGCGATGCTCGCCTCTTGGGCGGCGAGCACGTGCGCATACGCCCGCGCCTGAATCTCCGAGAAGCGGCCATTCGCGGGCCACGTTCGCGTGATGTCCGCCGTGTAGAAGCCGACCTCGCCCCCGGCGTCGACGAGCACGAGCTCCCCGTCCTCGATGGTGTCGTCGTTCTCGACGTAGTGCAGGATGGTGGCGTTGTCCCCGGCGGCGACGATGTTGTTGTACCCAGCACCGGTTCCCCCCGTGGCGCGGAACGCGTGCTCGAGCGTGGCGTCGAGGAGCGCCTCGTTGACGCCGGGTGCGCCGAGGCGCATGCACGCGAGGTGGGCCTGGGCGGACAGTTCGGCAGCACGGCGGAGGAGGTCGAGCTCGCCTTCGGACTTCTTGAGGCGGAGCTCGTGCAGCGTGCGCGAGGGGGAGACGAACGCCGACGGCGTGAACAGCCCATTGCGGCGAGCGGCCTTGCCGACGCGCGCGATCGCGCCGGTCACGAGGGCGTCGTTCGCGGCGTCCTGGCCCGCCTCGTAGTGCAGGGTGCGCACCCCCTGGAGGAGGCGGACGAGGGTGTCGGCGAGATCATCGATCGCGTAGGCGGCGTCGGCCCCGAACCGGTCGCGGGCGCCGCCGGGCCCCTGCCGTCGACCCGTCCACGTCTCCATCTCGGGGTTGCGCGCCTGGACGAACAGCGTGAACGGCTCGCGCCCGGGCCGAAGGAACACGGCGCAAGCGGGCTCGGGGAACCCGGTGAGCCACCACACGTCCGACGAGGGCCGGTAGCGGAACTCGGTGTCGTGGCTCCGCGTACGTGCGGGGTTGGCGAACAGCAACATCGCCTCGTCGTCGCCGAGGCGATCGAGGACCGCGCGTCGGTGCGCGGCGTGGTCGAGGGTGATCGTCATGCAGGACTCCGTCAGCGCGTCGGGATAACCTCGCCGCACGGAGGGGCGATGCAGTTGGACGTGGCCGGCGCCGCTGTAGGCTTGACCGTCGAGCGCGCGCCGGCGCACGACCCGCGTCTGGCCGACCTGCTCGTCGCCATCGACCTTCAGACCTTCGCCGAGGGCACGTTCACCGAGGTCTCCGCCTTTCTGCTCGCCCGCCATGGCGCGACGTGGTGGATCCGTGCGGGGGAGCGGCCCGTGGCCTTCGCGCTGGTGTTCCGCGATGTCACCGACGCTTCGGCGGCGGTGCTGCTCTCGATGGGCATCGTTCCGGGATGGCGCGGGCGCGGTCTGGGGCCTGCGTTGTTGAACGCGCTGTTCGAAGGCTTGCCCCCGCTCGGCTTCCGGCGGCTCGTGCTTCACGTCGGCGCCCGCAACGTGCGCGCCGTCAAGGTCTACCAAGACGCCGGTTTCGTGCAGGTGAGCGAAGAGCCCGACCCGACCGACGGTGACACGCGCCTGTGCTTGGTCCGCAACCTCGACCCAGCCGCCGCCGAGGGCGCCGCGTGATCGGGTTCGAACCGTAGGAGGTCTGGTGCCGCTGATCGCGTCGATCCCGTTCTTTGAGATGCGGATGGTGCCTGACGGCGTCAAGCTGGTCTGGGACACCACCGCGTTCGTCGTGCCGACGCTTGGCATCCCGGTCGATCCGTGGGCGACTTTGGTCTGCCTGGGTGTCCTGCTCGGGCTGGAGCTGGCGCGGGCGCGCGCGATCCGGATGGGCCTCGAAGTCGCCGATATCGTCGACGGCGTCGTGTTCACCGTGCTGATGGGCTTCTTCTTCGCCCACGTCGTCACCGTGGTCGGCTACTACCCGGGGCGGCTGGCGGGACAGCCTGCCGGTCTCGACGCGGGTGAGACCTGGGGATGGGCCGAGACGGTCGCGCGTCTCGCGGCTGAACCGACGCTGCTGATCACCGCCGCCATCCCGGCGATCTTGCGCGTGTGGGAAGGATTTTCGTCGATGGGCGGCTTCATCGGCGGCGTTCTCGGCCTCTGGCTCTTCTATACGAAGATCCGCAAGCGCGACCTGTGGCGCTTCGCGGACCTCGTGGCGTACGGGTTTCCGCTGGGGTGGTTCTTCGGGCGGATGGGCTGTGGCGTCGTCCACGACCACATCGGCGCGCAGACCGACTTCTTCCTCGGGATGCAGTTTCCGGCGAACTACGGCGACGTCTCGGGGGTACGGCACGAGCTCGGGCTGTACGAGATGCTGCTCACCGTCCCGGTGATGGCGCTGTTCTTCGTGCTGGGGCGCAAGGACCAGCCGCCGGGCACGTTCATGGCGCTCTACTTCCTGTCGTACGCACCGATCCGGTTCTTGCTCGATTTTGCTCGCAACGCCGATCTTGGGCACCAGGACGCGCGCTACTTCGGCCTGACGCCTGCGCAGTACCTCGTGGTGGCGCAGCTTCTGTTCGGCCTGTGGATCTGGCGTCAGCGTCCACGGGACTTCGTGCCGTGGCCGCTGGACGGCAAGCCGGATCAGGCCGCGCGGGCGCGCGGCGAGGCTGAGGTGGAGGCGCCCGGTGCGGTCGTCGTCGACGACGGATGAGCCCGTCGCGTGGGCGTTGTACCTAGCGCGCGTCCTCGCGATGACGACGCTGCCGTTCTGGCTCGTCCTGACGGGCGCGGTCGCGGAGCTGGATCCCTCGCTGCGGACGATCGAGGTGTCGCGAACAGACGAGGTCGTCGTGGAGGTCGACGCGCCGCTCGGTCACCGCGTGCGGGTCGCGGGGGGACGCGTGGCCATCGGGCTCGCCCTCCTCGGCCTGGGCGTCGCTGCGGCCTCCGCCGTCATCGCCCGGCTCCCGCGCCGTCGGCCGACCGGTGCCTTGGGCGGCTCGCTGGGGGATGTCCCGGTGCGCGTGACGTGGGTCGATGCCGACGGCGTGTCGCACGACGTCCCGACGCGCGCAGCACCGCTCGACGAGGATCCCGGGCTGCCGTGAGCGCGTTAGGCGGTCGCCGGGGAGGGCGCATGTTCCGCCGCCTGTTGATTGCAAACCGGGGAGAGGTCGCGGCGCGGGTCGCTCGCACGGCGCGCCGGTTGGGGATCGAGGTCGTCTGCGTCGTCTCGGCGGCCGACCGCGACCAAGCTTGGCTCGCCGAGGTCGATCACGTCGTCCCGATCGGACCGGCGCGTGCGAGCGCCTCCTACCTCGATCAAGACGCCCTCCTCGAGGTCGCGCGCCATCTGCGGTGCAGCGCGGTGCATCCGGGTTGGGGGTTCCTCTCCGAGAACGAATCGTTCGCGGTGCGGTGCGCCGCCGCAGGGCTCACGTTCGTCGGCCCGTCGCCCACGCATCTGCGGCAGATGGGGGACAAGGCGGTCGCGCGCAAGACGATGGCCGCGCTCGGCTTGCCGCCGATCCCCGGCTCTCCGGGGCCGTTGCAGGCTGCACACGAGGCGGCGGCGATCGGGGACGCCTATGGCTACCCGCTGCTGCTCAAGGCGGTCGCGGGCGGTGGCGGACGCGGCATGCGCGGCGTGGACGGCCCCGACGCGCTCGAAGAGGCCTTCTCGGCGGCGTCGGCCGAGGCGCTCGCGTCGTTCGGTGACGGGCGGGTCTACGTCGAGAAGCGGATCCAGCGAGGTCGACACGTCGAGATCCAGGTGCTCGGGGATGGCTACGGCAACGTGGTGGTGCTCGGGGAGCGGGAGTGCAGCCTGCAGCGTCGCCACCAGAAGGTGGTCGAGGAAGGTCCGGCGCCGGGCTTGTCGGACGACGAGCGCGCGCGGGTGCTCCCGGCGGTGGCGCGCGCCCTCTCGGCGGCGCGGTACGCGAACGCTGGGACGGTCGAGATGCTCGTCGACGAGCAAGGCCGCGCTTGGTTCATGGAGATGAACACCCGCTTGCAGGTGGAGCACGGTGTCACCGAGCTGTTGACGGGGTTGGATCTTGTCGAACTGCAGCTGCGCGTCGCGGCCGGGGAGCGCGCGCCGCTTCGCCAAGACGACGTCCGCGTCTCGGGTCACGCGATCGAAGTTAGGATCAACGCCGAAGACCCGGCGCAGGGCTTCCGTCCGGCGCCGGGCCTCGTCCGCGGGCTCACGCTGCCGTCGGGGGACGGTGTCCGCGTCGACACCCACCTCTCGGCGGGGGATCGCATCCCTCCGAACTACGACAGCATGATCGCCAAGGTTCTGGTTCACGCCGCGGATCGGCCGGCCGCCCTCGCCAAGATGCGGCACGCGCTGTCCTCGACCGCGGTCGAGGGGCCGACGACCAACCTTGATCTGCTCTCGCGCATCCTCGGCTGGGGGCCGTTCGTCACCGGCCAGTACGATACGACCTCGCTTGAGGCGGCGTTTGCCGCAGGGGATCTCTGATGGCTCGGCTGCCGTTGCATCCTGTTGGGACGGACCTTGAGGCGCTGCTGTCGGCCGATGAGCGCGTGGCGCACGCGACGTTCGCCGCTTCGCTCGACGCCGCCCTCGCCGAGAAGGTCGCTGCGGTTCACGACGGGTGGGGAGCATCTGCCGCCGCGCGGGTGCACGAGAAGGGCAAGCTCACGACGTGGGAGCGGATCGAGCGCCTGATCGACCCGGGCACCGAGGTGTTCGAGGTCGGTACCCTCGTCAACTGGGACCGCACCTTCCGTGGAAGCAAGCGCCTCGCGCCGGGGGCGGGTGTCGTCAACGTGTTCGCGCGGGTCCATGGCCGATGGGTGATGGTCATCGCCAACGACAACACTGTGGCGAGCGGCAGCTGGTGGCCGCTTTCGCCCGAGAAGATCGAGCGCGCGCAGGAGATGGCGCTGCGCCTGCGGCTCCCTGTCGTCTACCTCGTGGACTGCTCCGGCCTGTTCTTGCCCGAACAGTCGCGCAGCTTCGCGGGGCTGACCGGCGCGGGTCACATCTTCCAGAAGAACGCACGCCTCGCGGACGCGGGCGTGCCGCAGCTCGCCGCCGTGTTCGGCGACTGCATCGCCGGGGGCGGCTACATGCCGATCATCTCGGACCGCGTCGTGATGACCGAGGGCGCGTACATGGTGATCGCGGGGGCCGCGCTGATCCGCGGCGCCAAGTCGCTCAAGCTCACCAGCCTCGACATCGGCGGGCCCGAGGTTCACGTTCACGCCTCGGGTGTGGCCGATCTGCGCGTTCCTGACGACGCGACCGCGGTCGATGTGCTGCGCGCCGAGGTCGCCAAGCTCCCGTCGTCCGCGGTCGACTTTTACCGCCACGGCGCCGAACCTTCGCCGCCCCGGTACGCCGAGGACGAGCTGAACGCCTTGTTTCCGCCCGATCCGCGTCAGGGCTACGACGTCGACCAGGTGATCGCGCGGCTCGTCGACGGCTCGCTGTTCGCCGAGTTCTTGCCGCACGTGGGGCGCGAGATGGTCGTCGGGCACGCGCGGATCGCGGGGCTTTGGGTGGGGCTCGTCGCCAACCGGCAGGGGTTGATCGATGAGCCGGGCATCGGTCGGCGTCCCGGTGGCGCGCTCTACCGCGAGGGCATCGCCAAGATCGCGACGTTTACCCGTCTGTGTCAGGAGGATGGCGTCCCGATCGTGTGGCTGCAGGACATCTCGGGGTTCGACATCGGCGTCGAGGCCGAGGCGCTCGGCCTGCTCGGCTACGGATCGAACTTGATTTACGGCAACGCCACCCACGATGTTCCGATGTTCACGGTGCTTCTGCGAAAGGCGTCGGGTGCCGGCTACTACGCGATGGCGGGGCTGCCCTACGAGCCCGTCGTGCAGCTCTCCACGCCGCGCACGCGGCTCTCGGTGATGGAAGGGCGGACGCTGGCCATCGCGACCTACAACAGCAAGCTCGACGACGACTTCGAGATCGCGACCGACGACCCTGTCGAGCGCGCGGAGATCGAGCGCGGGATGACCGAGACGGCCGCGCGCATCGACGCCGACATGGATCCGGTTGCGTCTGCCGCGCGCATGGACACCGACGAAGTGGTGCCGCTCCCCCGGCTCCGCGCTTGGCTGTCGTGCCTCGTCGAGTCGGCTTGGCAGTCCACTGGCTACCGGCGCACGAAGAACCCGCGGATCTGGGGCGCACACGAGCTCACGGTGCTCGCGGGTCGGTCCGAGCATCCCGTCGCGTTCACACGGTTGGAAGCGGTACGTTCGGACGACGTCCTCGGCTCGCCGACGGTCGGCACGTGGCGTCCTGCGGTGACCTGCGGCGCTGGGGTTCGCGCGGGCGATCGACTCGGCTGGTTGCGGCGCGATGGTCGCGACGTCGACGTCCGTGCGCCTGCCGGAGCGTCGGGGGCAGCGGTGCGCGTCGCGGAGCCGGGCTGGGTCGCGTTTGACGCGCCGCTGGTCACGCTGGGCGAGATGGGCGGTTGGACGACGGACGCTGACGCCGGGCCCGAGCGTGTCGAAGGCGCGCCGGCCGGTGCCGTCGCGGTTCGTGCTCCCACCGACGGCACCGTCTACCTGCGCCCCGACCCGTCGCGCCCTGCGTTCGCGTCGGAGGGGGCCGCTCTCGGATCGACCGACACCGTCGCGTTGATCGAGGTCATGAAGACCTTCACCCCGGTTCGGGCGGGGTTGGCGGGGCGGGTCGTCCGGGTCGATGTGTCCGATGGGGCGAGCGTGCAAGAAGGTGCAGTTCTCGCCTGGATCCTCGCGTAGTCAAGGAGGCGAGATGGCGCGGCGCGGCACAGCGGAGGAGGAACGGGAGCCACTCGGCGTCCACGACGTGACCATCGAACCTGCACGCGCCGAGGAGCTGCTCGACTACGGGGACCTGTGGTGGGTCGATCTGCGCGATCATGCCGCGCTCGTGGCGGAAGGGATGCCCGCCGTGGTCGGTGCGCTCGGCGCGCCGCCGCTGTACGTCTGTCCGGAGGGTCGGGTCTCGGCCGAGCGCGCGCTCGCCGACCGTCGTCGGGGGGACGTCGCCTGGGCGCTTGCGGGTGGGGTCCAGGCGTGGCGCCGCGCGGGCCTTCCTTGGACCGACGTCTCGTGATCGACGTCGTCGATGGCCTTGGTGCGGTCGACGCCGCGGCGTGGGACGCCTTGATCGGTGAAGATCATCCTTTCGTGACCTACGCGTTCTTGCGGACGCTTGAGGTGACCGGCTGCGTCGGCGGTCGGACAGGTTGGACGCCGCGCCATCTGTTGCTTCGGGACGAGGACGGTCGCCTGCGAGGTGCCGTGCCGGGATACCTCAAGGATCACTCGATGGGCGAGTACGTCTTCGACCACGCTTGGGCGGATGCGGCGCGGCGTTCGGGCCTGTCGTACTACCCGAAGTGGGTCGCCGCGGTGCCGTTGACCCCGGCCACCGGCCCCCGGCTGTTGGTCGCACACGGCGATGAATCCGCCCGCGCCTCGCTCGCGACCGCCGTTGCCGAGCTGGCGCCGCGCTTGGGGGTGCATTCGGTGCACGCGCTGTTCCTCGATGAGGCCGACGCGGCAGCGCTCGGGGCGGCGGGCCTGCACGCGCGGGCGAGCCTGCAGTACCACTGGGTCCGCGACCCGGCGTGGACGACCTGGGAGGATCACCTCGCCGCGTTGACGAGCAAGCGCCGCAAGGAGGTTCGGCGGGAGCGGGCGGCGGCGCATGCCCATGGTCTGAGCCTCGCGGTGGAGGGGGGCGAGGCGTTGTCGGACGAAGACGTCGCGCGCGCCTACGCCTGCTACCGCGAAACCGTGGACGCCCATGGCGCCTGGGCGTATCTGACCGAATCGTTCTTCGCGGCGCTCCGGGGGCCGCTCGCGCCGTACGTGCGCATGGCGACGGCGCGGCGTGACGGACGCCTCGTCGCGATGGCGTTGGCGTTCACGCGAGGTCGGCACCTGTACGGGCGCGTGTGGGGTGCGCTCGAGCCGCTGCGCGGCCTGCACTTCGAGCTTTGCTACTACCAATTCTTGGAACACGCGTTCGCGGCGGGGCTGTGGCGGGTGGAGGCCGGCGCGCAGGGTGAGCACAAGATCGCGCGGGGTTTTCAGCCGACGCTGCTGCGGAGCGCGCATCGCCTCGTCCATCCAGGTCTCGATCGCGCGGTCGCTGACTTTCTGGTCCGCGAAGCGGCGGCGCTCGAAGACGCCGCGGCGTCGCTGGAAGCACACCTGCCTTACCGGGACTAAGGGAACGACGAGGAGGCGCGCATGCGCTGGGCGAGGGCGCTCGGAGTGGAGCCTGCGTGGGGAGACGCGCTCGACGCGGCGGCGACGCGGCTCGAAGACGCGCTCGATGGCGCCCCGGATCTGGTGATCGTGCTGGTCGCCCCGGAACACGTGGACGGCATCGCTGGGATGGGGGGTGTCCTCGCGAACCGGTGGCCGCGGCTCGACGCGATCGTCGGGGGCGCGACGCCGGGCCTGTGGAGCGATGGGCCAATTTTGGCGTGGCCCGCGGTCTTGTTGGTCGGCGCGCGTTGGGCGGGCGCGGCGGTCGACGCGCGGGTGCACCACGTGTCGCCGTCGACGCTGACCCGGCTCGCGACGCTCGGCGTGTCGGCCGGGGAGGCTGCGATGGTCGGGCTGCAGGAGGCCGCGGCGATCGTGATCCTCGCGTGTCCGCACACGGTGGCATCGGGGACGCTGCTCGCAGCCGTGGACGCGGCCGCGCCGGGCGTTCCGTGCGTCGGGGCGTGGGTGGGCGTCGGCGGCGCACGCGGGACGTCCGCGCTGCTGCGGGGACGGTCGACGGTGCGCGAAGGGGCTGTTCTCCTCGCGCTTCACGGCGAGATCGACGCGGAGGTGGCGGTCGTGCCCGATGTGGCGGTCGCGGGGCCGCGTTGGCGTGTCGACGCGGTCGAGGACGGCATGATCGCGGTCTTGGAGGGCCGGCCGGCGCTCGACGTGCTGGTCGAGGCCACGCAGACGATGGCGGCGTCGGCGCGCCGCGCGCTCGTTCGCTTGCCGCAGCTCGCATGGTGGCCGCTGTCTCGCGCCGAGGGAGAGGCCGACCTGCAGGTCCATGCCATCGTCGGCGTCGACGACCACCACCTGCGCTTCGCGCTCGCCGTGCCGGTCCGCGTCGGCGACCGCGTCGCCCTCGTGGCGCCGATCGAGGAGGTCGTCGATCGCCGCGTGCTCGCGGTCGCCGCTGCGGCGGCGCGGAGGCACGGAGAGCCGCCGCTCGCGACGCTGCACTTGGCCCCCGTCGACGCCGAGGGCAAGGCACCGGCGGCGGGATGGCTCGGGCAGGCGACCCTCGCGACCACGCGGGACGGTGTCTCGCTGTTCACGGGCGCCCGGGTGCTGATGTCGTTTTGGGGGCGTACGTGGAACTGAGGCGGTTGGACGCATGGATCATGGACGGCACCGCGTTGCCTTCTCGTGCCGTCCGCGCTGCGCTCAAGGCGGGCGAGGTCGTGGTGCAGGGGGAAGTGGTGCGTGACGGCGCCCGACGGGTCCCGGCGGACGCCGCGGTCTCCCTCCGCGCCGAGCCGGTCCCGTGTCCGCCGCGCCTCGCGATGTGGCACAAGCCGGTCGGGACGTTGTCGACGCACCGGGATCCATGGGGTCGCGCAGGGGCCGAGACGGCGCCGGGACCGCTCGGGGCTTCGCCGTGGCATCCCGTCGGTCGCCTCGATCAAGACACTTCGGGGCTGCTGCTGTTCTCTCGCGATGGCGGCGTCACCCAACACCTGCTCCACCCGCGCCGCGCGCTGCCGCGCACCTACGTCGCCAAGGTCGAGGGCCTGCCCGACGCGACGCTCGCGGCGTGCCTCGCGGACGGCGTCGACACGGCCGACGGGCGTGTGTGCGCCGATGTTCTCGGCATGGTCGGAGACGAGGTCACGCTGACGGTGCACGAGGGTCGGTATCGGATGGTCCGCCGCATGCTCGCGAACGCTGGACACCCGGTGGTGCAGCTGCATCGGCTCGCCTACGCGGGGGTCCGGCTCGGCGAGCTGACGCCGGGCGCCTGGCGGTTCGTCGAGGACGCCGAGGTCGGGGGCTGACCGGGTCGACCTGAGGCGTTACCGGGGCACGAGGGGAGGGACGATGCGCGGTCTGCTGTGGATGTGTGCGCTGGTCGGGGGCACGGCGGCTTGGGCGGAGGAGCCGACGTCCGCCACTTCGGCGTCGTCGGGACCCACCGCTGCCGAGGCGCAGGCATGGATCGTCTGGGTGGATGGCGAGCTGAAGCGGCTCGGCGTCGAGGCGGCTCGCGCGGCTTGGTCGTATGCCACGGACATCACCGACGAGCACGCCAAGGAGGCCGAGCGCACCGACGCGGCGTACAGCAGCTTCGTCACCGCTCAGGTCCAGGCCGCCGCGACGTATGCCAAGGTGCCGGGCCTCGACCCCGTCTCCGCGCGCATGATCCACCTGCTGCGCGTCGGCAGCAGCGCGCCCGCGCCTGCGGATGCCGAGGGCGCCAAGGCCCTGAGCAGCGTCAAGGCGACCATGGAAGGTCACTACGGCGCGGCCTCCTTCCCGTTCGACGGCGCTGAGCGTGACCTCGGCTGGGCCGAGAACGCCCTGACCGAAGCGACCAAGGCGCGTGATTACGACGGCCAGCTCGCGGCTTGGAAGGGGTGGCACGACACCGCCGCCGTCCAGCGTGGCCGCTACCAGTCCTTCGTCGAGTACAGCAACCGCGGCGCGCGCGACATCGGGTTCGCCGACACCGGTGAGCTGTGGCGGTCGGGCTACGACATGACGCCCGCGGCGTTCGACGCCGAGGTCGAGCGGCTGTGGACGCAGGTCGAGCCGCTGTACAAGAAGCTGCACTGCCACGTCCGCGCCGAGCTCTCCGAGACGTACGGCAGCAAGAAGGTCAGCCCCAAGGGTCCGATCCCGGCCCACCTGCTCGGCAACATGTGGGCGCAGGAGTGGACGAACCTCTACCCGCTCGTCGAGCCGTTCCCCGGCCAGACCAACCTCGACCTCAACGCCGCGATGCAGGCCAAGGGTTGGGACTGGAAGAAGATGGTGCAGTCGGCCGAGGGGTTCTTCACGAGCCTCGGCATGGACGCGCTCCCGGCCACGTTCTGGGAGCGTTCGATGTTCCTCAAGCCCGAGGGCAAGAAGGCGCAGTGCCACGCTAGCGCTTGGGACGTCGAGATGAACGACGACCTTCGCATCAAGATGTGCATCCAGGTCGACTTCGAGAACCTCGTGACGCTGCACCACGAGCTCGGGCACAACTACTACTACCACGCCTACACCGCGTCCCCGACGCTGTTCCAGGCTGGCGCGAACGACGGCTTCCACGAGGGGATCGGCGACACGCTCGCGCTGTCGATCACGCCGTCGTACCTGCAAAAGATCGGCTTGGTCGACGCCGTCTCGGAGACCGACGAGGCGCGGATCAACAAGCAGATGTACGACGCGCTGAGCAAGATCGCGTTCTTGCCGTTTGGACGCATGATCGACAAGTGGCGCTGGGGCGTCTTCTCGGGTGAGATCGCGCCCGACCGCTACAACGCGGCTTGGTGGGAGCTGCGTCGCAAGTACCAGGGCGTCGCCCCGCCGGTCAAGCGCACCGAAGCCAACTTCGATCCGGGTGCAAAGTACCATATTCCGGCGAACACGCCGTACATGCGCTACTTCCTCGCTCACGTCTTGCAGTTCCAGTTCCACGAGGCGCTGTGCAAGGCCGCCGGTCATGAGGGGCCGCTCGACCAGTGCTCGATCTACGGCAACAAGGCTGCGGGTGCCAAGCTCGAAGCCATGCTGTCGATGGGGGCGTCCAAGCCCTGGCCCGACGCGCTCGAGGCGATCGCGGGCACCCGCGAGATGGATGCTGGAGCGATGAAGCGCTACTTCGCGCCTCTCGAGGCCTGGCTCGACACCCAGAACGCCGGCCGCACCTGCGGTTGGTGACCGAGCGCGACGGGCCGGACCGTCGGGTTGCGACTATGGCGGGTCAAGGAGTTGCCATGACCGAGCGCGTGCTGCCTGCCGACGTTTGGTGGCCGGAGATTCCGACGGTCGAGCCCGATGCCGACCGTCGGCTCGCCCACCTGGCGCCGCGTGTCACGCTCGAGGGCGGGGCGTTCGACGCGCCAGATGCGGTCGTGGCCGCCCGGCGCGGCGCGCTCGTCAAGCTGGTCGAGATCGGCCGTTCGGTCGACCTTGAGGTGGTCGCGGCCAGCCCGATGACGTCGGCCGAAGGCGTCCTCGCGGCCGTCCGGGAGTGGGTGGCGATCGACGTGCGCTTTGGAGAGCGCGTTCGGGTTCGCTCGACGATCGAGGGGCTTCCTGTGGACGCCGCCGCCGCCGCCGCCGTACGCGCCGGCGTCTTCGACGCGGATCTCGCGGCCGAAGCGCGGATCGAGCGCCTCCGTGGCGCCTGGTCCCCGGCGGCCGACGACGAGGGCGCCCTTCGTCTTCGGCGTCTCGATGACCTGTTGCGGCGGGTCACCTTCGACATGCTCGAGGACGCTCACCTCTACCGCTCGGCGCTGTTTCCCGGGCAGCCGATGCGCAAGCACGTCGCCGTCGAACGCGCGGTCGCTGTCCTCGGTGAACCGAACCGTTGGAAGCGGCAAGTTCGTCTGCACACCTTCGGCGGAACGCGTCGGATGGTGATGATCCCGACGTGGCAGTGCGAGCTGCGCTGTGCGTACTGCTTCATCCCCAAGCAGGACGGCCGGACGATGGCCCCCGAGACGGTGGACCGGGCCGTCGACTTTCTGTTCTCGACCGATCGCGAGGCCGTCGAGCTTCAGTTCTTCGGTGGCGAAGCCCTGATCGAAGCCGGGCTGGTGCGGCGTGCGATGGAGCGTGCGGTCGAGCGCGGGGCGCAGACCGGCAAAGAGGTCGGGTTCATCCTGTCGAGCAACGGCTGGTCGTTGACGCCTGAGGTGCTGGGCTGGCTTTCGGCCTTCCCGGTTCGCCTCGAACTGTCGCTCGACGGTCGACCCGAGACCCAGCGCAAGTACCGGCCGAGCCGCTTCCGGCACGAGGACAGCTACGCGAACAGCATCGCCACCCACGCGGCCGCCATCCAGGCGTCTGGCATTCCGCACTGGGTGATCATGGTCGTGCACCCGCTCGACGTCGACCAGATGCCCGAGAACTTCTTCCACATCGCGGATCTCGGCTTTGGAAGGATTCAGATCAACAACATGCTCGGGCGGGTCTGGACCCCGGAGCAGATGGCTTCGTTCGCACGCGGGCTTCATCGCATCGGGCTGGAGCTGCGGCGGCGGTGGGCCGAAGGGCAGGCGCTGGAGTTCATCAATATGAACCATAGCCCGCTCGCGATGCGGCTCAACGGCGAGGTCACGGTCGACTGGGACGGGACGATCTTTGGCGGCAACCAGTTCTTGCACGAGACCGAGAACAAGCCGCTGTTCAAGGTCGGTCACCTCGACGAAGGCACCGGGATCGATCGGTATTGGATCGATCAGACCGACAACAACTTCCTGCTGCTGCATGGCTACAAGCCGCACGTCACCGACAACAACGTCGAGGTCGGTAAGATCTTGGCGAGCTTCATCCAGTGGATGAACCGCGACGGCTTCGGAGCGCGGGGGCCGCTCAGCGCGGCGGAGCGGGCAGCGCTGGCGCCGAAGGGGCGGGCTCCGGCGGAGGGGCAGGCGGCGCGCCGATGAGGACGATGTAGCCCTTACCGGGTGGGATTTGGAGCTGGACCCCACCCCGCGGTGCGTTCGGGTCGTCGCTGCGCACGCGGAGGCGCACCGACGTTCCAGGCGCGAGGCTGAACCCTGCGGAGAGGTCGCCGTCGAAGCCCGGGAGGTCCCACATTCCGGCGAGCCACCCCTTGAGCGCGATGCCCGTGTACGCGCAGGGGACGCCGCTGGTGTTGTTCAGCGTGATCAGCACCTGGTCCGACCGTTGCGCGCGTGGTCGATCGTCGGCGACTTGCGCGCGCACGCTGTCGCAGGTGGGGACGTCGAAGGTGTAGGCGTCGAGGGCGTCGGTGCCGACGCGGGCGCGCTGGCTGCTGTCGGCGTTGGACGTCGGCTGGCTCTGGGCGGCCGCTGTGGCGCTCCACAGGCTCATCGCTGCCATGACCCACCGCGCCATCGTGCCTCCCGTGCGTGCAACCCCCGTGACACGTCGTCGCGTCCTTCGCACGGGTTAGGCCCGAAGCGGCGGAGGCGGGATGGCCGACGGGTCACAGGTCGCTCGGGTGTTGGCGTGGGAGGTCGCGCGGGTCGTGCGGCAGCTCGCGGAGCGCAAACGCTGGCTCGTGCGGGTGTGGTCGCGTCACCGCGCCCGTCAGCCGATCCTCGACACGATCTTCGTCCGGTGGGGGACGGCGACGGTCGCTGAGCTCGCCGCGCTGCCGCCCCATGTGCTCGACGCGCTCGAAGCGTTCCACGCAGCCCTTGAGGACCTGCGTCTGTACGTCCAATTCACCGAGGACATGCCGCTCGCGCTCGAAGAGGAGCTGGATCGCAGGCTCGCGGAGCTGGAGGCCCACGCCGAGGTCGCGCTCGACGCCCTGAACGTCGTGCTGCCGGAGGCCACGGCGGCGATCGGTTGGCACGACGAGCCTGACGCTGGCGCGTGATGCTGCTGTTCCTGTTCGTCGTCGGGCTGGTCGCCGGGGTGCTCAACACCCTCGCTGGCGGAGCCTCCGCGTTGCTTGTGCCGGCGCTGGTGGTCGCGGGGCTCGACGTGCACGCCGCCAACGGCACGAACCGCGTCGCGATCCTCGCCCAAACGGGCGCGGGCCTGGCGTCGGTGCGACGTTCGGGAGGTGTGTGGCTGCCGACGTGGCGCGAGGCATCGTCGTCGATCGCCGGGGGTGCGGTCGGCGCGGCCATCGCGACCGGCCTGTCGGCCCGCCAGCTCGAGGACGCGATCGGGGCGGCGATCTTGCTCTGCGTCCCGTTGGTGCTGCGCGCGATCGCGGTCGAGCGACCGGCCGCACCGCTGTGGCTGCGGGACGCGGCGCTGTTCGTCGTCGGCGTCTACGGGGGCTTGGTGCAGGTTGGGGTCACGTTCTGGCAGCTCGCCGTGCTGACGGCGCTGGGCGGCCGCGACCTGCGCGCGGCGAACGGGGTGAAGCTCGCGTTGAACCTCGCGCTCACGGTGCCCGCCTTCGTCACGTACCTGCAGGACGGTCAGGTCCGCTGGGCCGAGGGGCTGGTGACGGCCGCTGGGGCAGGGGTCGGTGGATGGCTCGGCGGGCGCTGGGCGATGCGGTGGCCGGTGGGGGTGGTCAAGGCGGTGGTGGCGCTGATGATGGGCGTCGCCGCGGTGGGTCTGCTGCTGCGCTGAGCGTCCGTTGCGCGACGAATTGCGGCCCGACGTTGCGCTGCATGGCGCACGACGGACGGGGGGATTAGACGCGGCCGCGTTTTCGCGTCGGGGGAACCATGGGCAAGCCGCGTCTGTTGCTGTCGTTCTCGGGGGGGCTCGACACGAGCTTCTGTGTCGTCCACCTCGGCGAGACGTACGAGGTCACCACGGTGACCTTCGACTGCGGCGGCCTCGACGACGCTGAGCGCATCGCGATCGCGGCTCGCTCGGTGGAGTGCGGCGCGGTGGCGCATCACCTCGTCGACCTTCGGCAGGAGCTGTGCGACCGCGTGCTGACGCCGCTGCTTCGCACGGGCTACCTCAAGGGCGAGAACTACCCGCTGTGCGTTGGCGCAGAGCGTGGTTTGCAGGCGGCACATCTTGCGCGCCTCGCGAACGAGGGCGGTTTTGACGCGGTGGGCCACGGCTGCACGGCCGCGGGCAACGATCAGGTTCGGTTCGACATCACCCTGCGCGCGCTGCTTCAGCCGGGCATCCGCATCGAGGCCCCGATCCGTGACCTTGGTCCCACGCGCGCCGAGTCGGCCGCTGCGCTCGAGAAGATCGGCATCCACACGCCGCCCAAGCTCACGACGTTCTCGATCAACACCAGCCTGTGGGGCACGACGATGGGGGGCGGCGCGCTTCACGACCCGTCGCAGCCGGTCCCGCGCGACCTTCGTTTGCACGTGAAGGCCCCCGAGGACGTCACCGATGCGCCCCGTGAGGTCGCCATCGGCTTCTCGCACGGTCGCCCGGTCTCGGTGGATGGTGTCGAGATGGCGATGCCCGCCTTGATCGAGCACCTCGATCGGCTCGCAGGTGCCCACGGTATCGGCCGCGACGTGCACTGCGGCGACACCGTCCTTGGCATCAAGGGTCGCATCGTGTTCGAGGCGCCCGCAGCGGCGGTGCTGCACCGCGCGCACCTCGAGCTGTGCAAGCTCTCGCTCGGGAAGCAACAGCTCTACCTCCGCCAGCACCTGCTGCCGCTGTACGGCCAGCTGTTGCACGAGGGCTTCTGGCTCGACAACGTCATGCGCGACGTCGAGGCCTACTTCGAGAGTGAGCAGCGGGTCATCACGGGCACCACGACCCTTCGCCTCGGTAACGGGACGATCGAGCTGGTCTCGATTCAGACCGAACATAGCCGGATGCGGGGCAAGGCGCGCTACGGTGAGACGGGCGCCGGTTGGGACGGGCGCGACACCGACGGCTTCTCGAAGATCCTCAGCCTCTCGGTGCGTACGTGACGGTCGGGTCGTCGCCGACGGCGTCGGTCCCGTCTTCGTTCGAGCTGCGACTTCGTCCGAACAAGGTGGGGTCGGTCTGTTCGCCGTTTCACCTCGGGCCCTACGTCACCGTGCTCAAGGAGCCGGTGGCGGAGGAAGGCACGGCGATCGCTGTCCGCGTGCTCACGAGCCGGAAGGAGTACGGGCACGTCGAGCTACCGAGTGGGCGTCAGGCGCGCCTCGTGCCGGGCGACCTGCTCATCGGGGTGTTGGGCAGCCGTGCGGCGCTGCGCGGCTTCTGCGGGCGCGTCCCCACCGAGATCCGCGCCGGTGACACGCTGCATCTGCTGAACATGGGGGGCGTCATCGGGGTCAGCGAGGGGAACCACGCGGGCCTGGGCGCGCCGATCCAGCTCGAGGTGCTGGGCACGCCGATGCGTGGCGGCAAGGTGCTGCGCCTGCAGGACTTCGCGATCGACGGGGCGGAGCCTCCGGTCGAGGCCAAGCTCCCTCCGGTGCTGCTGCTGGTCGGAACCTGTATGAACGCGGGCAAGACCACCGCCGCCGCGGTGATCACCCGCCACGTCCGCAAGCTCGGGCGTATGGTCCACGCCGGCAAGGTCACCGGCGTGGCCGCCATCAAAGACCTGCAGCTCTTCGAGGACAACGGGGCCGGACGGACGTTGTCGTTCCTCGACTGCGGCCTGCCGAGCACCTGCTACCGCGACGACGTGGTCGGCGTGGCGCGCACGCTGTTGGCCGAGCTGAGCGAGGAGTCTCCCGATCTGGTCGTCCTCGAGATGGGCGACGGTCTGCTCGGGGAGTACGGCGTGGACGATGTCCTCGCCGACCCGGCGTTCGCGCGGCACGTCGCGGGCGCGGTGCTGGCTGCGCATGATCTGGTGGGCGCGGTCGCCGCCGCCGACAGGCTCAAGGGCTACGGGATCCGCACGCTGTGCGTGACGGGACCTTGTACCGACGCCATCGCCGCGACGACGCGGCTGCGCTCGATGGGGCTGCGTGCCGCCAATGTGCTGATGGATCCCGACGAGGTCTGCCGCCTCACGGTCGACGAGATCCTCGGGGCGCGTCCTTGACCAACGTCGGCGTCGTCGGCGCCAACGGGTTCCTCGGGGGCGAGCTGGTGCGGTTGCTCGCCCAGCACCCCTACGCCCAACTCACGGCCGTGGTCGCAGGCTCGACCGCAGGCCGCGCGCTCGCCGAGGTCCGGCCGAGCCTTCGCGGCGCCGGGGCGTTGACGTTGGCCTCGCTCGACGTCGACGCGTTGGCGGGTCGGTGTGAGGTCGTGTTCCTCGCGATGCCGCACGGGGAGAGCGGTCCCGTCGCGCGGTCGTTGCTGGCGCGCGGGGTTCGCGTCATCGATCTGGGCTCGGACCTCCGTCTCCGCGACGCCGACGCCGAACGTCGTTGGTACGGACGCGAGCCGTCGGCCAATGACGTTGCGCAGTCCGCCTGGTACGGCCTGCCCGAGCTGACGGGGCCGCCGCCCGCGGGGTGGCAGGCGATCGCGAACCCAGGATGCTTTGCGACCGCGCTCGCGCTCGCGTTGGCGCCTGTCGCCGACCTGGCGTCCGAGGTGACGGTCTTTGGCGTGACCGGGAGCAGCGGGAGCGGCGTCGCGCCCTCTGCCGGCGTCCATCACAGCCTGCGGGTGTCGAGTTTTACCGCCTACAAGACGCTGAAGCACCAGCACATGGCCGAGCTGAGCCAACTCCTCGCCGACAGGGGTGGCCCCGTGCCCACTGTGCGGTTCCTGCCACACAGCCTGCCTGCGGTCCGCGGCATCCACTTGACGATCGCGGTCTCGGCGCGGCCTGACGACGTCTTCGAGCGCCTTTGCGCCACGTACGCGGACGCCGCCATGGTCGACGTCGTCCGCGGCGAGGTGCCGATGGGTGCGGTCGTCGGTAGCAACCGCGCCTTGCTCGGTGTTGGCGGCGACGACGGCGGCGCCGTGATCTTCGCGGCGATCGACAACCTGCTCAAGGGCGGGAGCGGCCAAGCCGTCCAGAACCTCAACCTCGGGATGGGCTGGCCGGAGACGGCGGGCGTCCCGTTCGTCGGGATGTGGCCATGACGTCGTTGTTTCCGGTTTACCCACGCCTTCCGATCACGCTGGTCCGCGCGTCGGGCAGTGAGCTGTTCACCGACACGGGTCGCCGTCTGCTCGACCTGTACGGCGGTCACGCCGTCTGTCCGGTCGGCCACGGTCATCCCGAGCTGACGGCGGCGCTCGCAGGCGCCCACGCCCGCCTCGACTTCTTCAGCAACTCGCTGGTGATGCCCGAGCAGGAGGAGGCGGCGCAGGCCGTCCTCGGAGGGAGCGCGCATCTTCGTCACGTGCACTTCGTCAACTCGGGCACGGAGGCGAACGAAGCCGCGATCCATGCCGCACGACGCTTTACGGGGCGCGAGACGATCGTCTCGTTGGACACGGGCTTCGTCGGCCGCACCTTCGGTTCGCTGTCGTCGACGGGGCTGGCGGGCTACCGCAAGAAGCTCGGGGCGCAGCCGCCGTCGCACTGGCATCGCCCGATCCGCCTCAACGATCCCGACGCCGTGTCTGCGATCGACGAGACGGTCGCGGGTGTGCTGATCGAGAGCGTCGTGAGCCTTGGTGGCGTCTACGTGCCCGACGCTGCGTGGCTGTCGGCGGTGGCGGCGCGCTGCGCCGAAGTGGGCGCGCTGCTCATCTTTGACGAGG
>JBEIFN010000011.1:0-19874 GCA_040382435.1 Alphaproteobacteria bacterium | reverse complement strand
TGACCGGCATCGCGCGCCGCCTCAAGGCCAAGATTCCCGGACTCAAGGTCGTCGGCGTCGATCCCGAAGGGTCGATCCTCGCCGGTCCCGGCCCCATCCACAGCTACAAGGTCGAAGGGATCGGCTACGACTTCATCCCCGACGTCCTCGATCGCGGGCTCGTGGACGAATGGATCAAGAGCAACGACGCCGACAGCCTGCGCATGGCACGGCGCTTGATCCGCAAGGAAGGCCTGCTGTGCGGCGGTAGCTCCGGCGCGGCGGTCGACGCGGCGGTCCAGATCGCCAAGAAGTACGGCCCCGGCTTGCGGATCGTCACGCTGCTCCCCGACAGCGTCCGCAACTACATGACCAAGTTCATGGACGACGGATGGATGCGGGCCAATGGGCTGAGCGACTCGATGTGGGAGACCCGCACGGTCGGTGATGTGCTCGCGAGCCTGCCGCGCCGCGACGTGGTGACCGCCGAGACCTCAGCCACCGTGGCTGAGGCCGTCGGCCTGATGAAGACGCACGGCGTCAGCCAGCTCCCGATCCTCGAAAACGGCCGCCTGACTGGCATCATCACCGAAACCGACGTCCTGAGCAAGCTCGTCGAGGGTCGCACGACCACGAGCAGCCGCGTCGCCGAGGTGATGTTCCGTCGCGTCGAGACCATCCACGAGTCCGAGGACGCCGGACGCCTGCCGGGCCTGTTCGCCGACGGCCTCGTCGCGATGGTCGTCGACGACGCGGGCGGCCTCAAGGGCCTGCTCACCAAGCTCGACCTCGTCGACTTCCTCACCCACCGCGCCGACGCCTGAGCAGACGCGGCGGGCCTCACAGCGGCTCGACGTTGACGCTCGGCTTGGGCAGGCGGACCGGGAACGTGTCGGGACCTGCAGGGACCGCGCTCGTCAGTCGGGCCTCGATGCGAAACCCGAACACCATGGTCGAGCCGAGCACGAGGTGGCCATCGGCGTCGTACCAAAACTCGAGACGGCCCTCGGGCGAGGTCCAAACGTACCCCTCCACCGCGACCGCGCGGCCCGCCACGTCGAGCGTGCGCGTGCCGATGCGCTGCACGGTGCCCTCGAACACGTCGCCCGTCTCGGCGGACAGCACGCGCACCGACGAGAACGCCCCGAGCCACCGCTCCGCGCCGGGATCGATGAGATCGACCGTGCTCAGGTGCACCGCGTCGAGCGCGAGGAGCTGCTCCTTGGCCTTGCGCCACGGACCGGTGGCGACCAGCCAGCCGTCCGACACACGACGGCCCGAGACCTCGCGTCCGCGACCATCCTGCCGAATCTCGGCGTGAAAGCCCATGGGTTCGTTCTGGGCCGACCCGACGAGTCGGCTCTCCCAGCGAAACCCCACCGGTCCGCCCGTCGTATCGACCCGGGTGACGACCTCCGCCGTCCGAACGCCGTCGGCGACATCGCGGAAGACCGCGGTTCGCTCGCCGACGACCTGGCCGCCGAGCGACAGCGACCACACCATGCGCTCTTCTCCGGCGGCGTTCGCCACGGAGGCTCCGAGCAGCGCGCCGAGTAGCGTTCCGGTCATCCTCGCCCTCCCAACCCGTCGGTTCGCTAACCCCGCGCCCTGCGGCGTCAATCCAAGCCGCCGAGCGCGATCAGCTCCGCTTCGAGGAGACGGATGCGGTCGCGCAGGGCGGCCGCTTCCTCGAAGGCGAGCGCCGCCGCCGCCTTCTTCATGTCCTTGCGCAGGGCCTCGATGCGCTTGGGGATCGCCTCGCGCGGGATCGGCCCTTCGGCGCGAACCGCGGCGGCCGCCTTCGCGCCCTTGCCCTTGCGACCCGAGCCCGACGGTTCGACGCCGAGGAGGTCGTGCAGGCTCGCTCCCACCGGGCGGACCACCGTCGTCGGGACGATCCCGTTCGCAGCGTTGTACGCCTCTTGTACCTCGCGCCGCCGCTGCGTCTCGCGCATCGCCGCGGCCATCGAGTCGGTCACGACGTCGCCGTAGAGGATCACGTGCCCGTCGGCGTTGCGCGCGGCGCGCCCCATGGTCTGGATCAGCGAGCGCACGTTGCGAAGGAACCCTTCCTTGTCGGCGTCGAGGACCAGCACCAAGCGCACCTCTGGCAAGTCGAGGCCCTCGCGGAGCAGGTTGATCCCCACCAACACGTCGAACGTACCGAGGCGCAGGTCGCGCAAGATCTCGACACGTTCCATCGTGTCGACGTCGGCGTGCAGGTAGTTCGCCTTGATCCCATGCTCTGTCAGGTACTCGGTCAGCTCCACCGCCATCCGCTTGGTGAGGGTGGTCACGAGGACCCGCCCGCCCGCTGCGATCGCCTCCCGCACGCGACCGAGCGCGTGTTCGACCTGCACTTGCGCCGGCACGACCTCGACGGTCGGGTCGAGCAAGCCCGTCGGACGGATCAACTGCTCGACGACGGCGTCCCCGGCGTGCGTCATCTCCCAGGTGGCCGGCGTCGCCGAGACGTGGATCGCCTGATGCACGGTCGTCTCCCACTCCTCAAAACGGAGCGGACGGTTGTCGAGCGCGCTCGGGAGCCGAAACCCGTGTTCGACCAGCGTCTCCTTCCGGGCGCGGTCCCCCTTGTACATGCCGCCAAGCTGCGGGAGCGCGATGTGGCTCTCGTCGACGAACAGAAGCCAGTCCTTGGGTAGGTACTCCAGCAGGGTCGGGGGGGGTTGTCCTGCCGCTCTTCCGGAGAGGTGACGCGAATAGTTCTCGATCCCCTTGCATCGACCCAGCTCTCGCATCATCTCGAGGTCGAACAACGTGCGCTGTTCGAGCCGCTGGGCCTCCAGCAGGCGATCGGCCGCGCGTAGCTCGTGGAGTCGGACCGCCAGCTCGGCCTCGATCGACGCGATCGCTTTGTCCAGCTTGTCCTTCGGCGTGACGTAGTGACTCGCCGGGTAGATCGCGACCTGATCGAGCGTGTCGATCTTCGTGCCGCGCAACGGGTCGAAGCTCGTGATGCGATCGACCTCTTCGCCGAACAGCTCGATGCGCACGGCGACCTCGTCCGCATACGCCGGGTAGACGTCGATGACGTCCCCGCGCGCGCGGAACGTTCCTCGATGAAAGTCTGCCTCGTTCCGCTCATACTGGATCTCGACCAGCTTGCGCAGGATCGCTTGCCGGTCGATCGCTTGGCCCACGGCGAGCGGGAGCACCATCCCCTCGTAGGCCTCGGAGCTGCCGATGCCGTAGATGCAGCTGACGCTCGCGACGATGATCACATCGCGCCGTTCGAGCAAGCTGTGCGTGGCGGCGTGCCGGAGCCGATCGATCGCGTCGTTGATCAGGCTGTCCTTCTCGATGAAGGTGTCCGAGGCGACGACGTAGGCCTCCGGCTGGTAGTAGTCGTAGTAGCTCACGAAATACTCGACCGCGTTGTGCGGGAACAACGCCTTGAACTCCCCGTGCAGCTGGGCCGCGAGGGTCTTGTTCGGGGCGAGCACCAGCGTCGGACGCTGTGCCGCGGCGATCACGTTGGCCATCGTCAGCGTCTTGCCGGAGCCGGTGATGCCGAGCAGAACCTGGTGCTTGCGCCCGGCCGCCAGCCCGTCGAGCAGGCCGCGGATCGCGCTCGGCTGGTCACCGGTCGGCGTGTGCGGGCTGACGAGCTCGAACCGCCTCGGTGCACGCGGGGCGCCGTAGGTCGCCGCCAACGGGGGCCAAGTCGCCACGCGCACCTCCACGTCGCCCGTATCGGGGCAGAGCAAGCCGGGGCAATGTCGCACAACATCGAACAGGCTCGCACCTGCGCCGTGCTTGTGTCTAGACTGCGCCGCCGGAGGACGGATGCGAGACCCCTTCAACGAGCTGCTGCTTGCGCTCCGCCTCGAGACCCTGGACACCAACTTGTTTCAGGGGCCGAGCCAAGACCTCGGATGGGGCGCGGTTTTTGGGGGACAGGTGCTCGGCCAAGCGCTGTCCGCCGCGGCGCAGACCGTCCCAGCCGACCGGCCCGTTCATAGCCTCCACGGCTACTTTCTCCGCCAGGGCGACGCGACGCGGCCGATCGTCTACGAGGTCGACCGCATCCGCGACGGCGGCACCTTCACCACGCGACGCGTCGTGGCCCTGCAGGGTGGCAAGGCGATCTTCTCGCTGTCGGCGAGCTTTCAGCAAGACGAGCTCGGACACGACCACCAAGAGCCGACCGCCCCCGACGCGCCCGCGCCGGAGACGCTGTGGTCCGAAGCCGAGTGGGTCGAACGGCTCGGCGACCGCCTGCCGATCGGGCTTCGCTCCGTCGACGTCGCCCGCCCGATCGAGATCCGGCCCATCGATGTCGCCGACCCCGTCTCCCCCGAACCCCAACGGGCCTACCGCCGCGTGTGGATGAAGACCGCTGGCACCCTGCCCGACGATCCGGCGGTCCATCGCTACCTGCTCGCGTACGCCAGCGACTTTTACCTGCTGACCACCGCCCTACTCCCGATGGGACTGAACTGGCTGACGCCCGGGATGCAGGTCGCGAGCCTCGATCATGCGATGTGGTTCCACCGGCCGTTTCGTTTCGATGACTGGCTGCTGTACGAGATGACGGGCCCCACGACACAAGGCGCGCGCGGGCTGGCGATGGGACGCTTCTTCGACCGCCAAGGCCGTCTGGTCGCGAGCACCGCCCAAGAGGGGCTGGTGCGGGACCACGACGCCGACCGACGCGCAACGCTGGCTCAAAAACCCGGGTGATCGGCGTGCGCGCAAGTCTTTTCGCACTATGCGAGGCGGCTGGTTCACGGTAAAGGGCGCCGATCGGAGTCCTCGCATGCTCGTTTGGCTCGCCCTTGGCACCGCACTCGCCCAGAACGTCGACGCACCCGCCGCTTCACCGACGTCCGACGAACCCGTGAGCACGGAGGCGCCCCCGCCGTCGGCCGACGCCACGCCGAGCGCGGCCGTCGATGAAGGCGGGCTCGTGTTCGAGGACGGCGCGGCGAGTCCGGACGGTCTGTCGTTCGAAGACGGCGCGGCGACGTCCTCGACCGCGTCCGACGCCCCCGCGATCATCGAGAGCGGCGACGACGACGGCCGCGCCAAGTTCAGCTTTGGCGGCTACGGTCAGTACGACCTTCGCTTCCGGCCGATCGTCAAGGACTTCGGCCCCTGGTACGCCGACCAGCCCGACCCGCCGTTCCTCGCGCGCAACGACTTCATGATCAAGGTGCGCGGCAAGGTGACGCACAAAAAGTACGGCGCCCAGGTCGACGTGGACTTCGCCGCACGCGCGATCCCAAAGCCCAAGAACCTCGACGACCTCAGCGCCTACAACAGCGTCAGCCCGTTCCGCGTCGAGCTGCACGACCTGTACGTCTACGCGCGCGACCTGTTCGGCGCGAAGGGCCTCGACGTCAAGATCGGCCAGCAGAAGGCACTGTTTGGCGTCGGCGACCAGTTCAACCCGACGAACAACGTCAACGCCAACGATCTTGAGGACATCCTGCTGTTCGGCGACCAGCTCGGCAACGCGATGATCCGCGCCGACTACAGCCCACTGTGGAACCTCACCTTCACCGGCATCCTCGTCCCGGTGTTCAAGCCCGCGCTGCTGCCGAACACCGGCTACCTCGCCCAAACGCCCGACCGCTACCCGTTCGTCGACCCCCAGCTCCGCTACAACCTCGCAGCCGAACAAGCCGCGGGCGACCAACTGTTTGGCTACCCGACGATCGTCCGCAGCGTCGCGCTAGAGATGCCCGAACTCTCGGCGAAGAACATGCAGGCCTTCGCCCGGATCGGCGGCCAACTCGGCGGTCAGGACATCGCGATCTCCTACTACAACGGCTTCTCCGACATCCCCCAACCGATCCGCAACACCACCACCCAGGTGCAAGCGCCCGCGTGTCAGGACGGCTCCGACCCGGCGAGCCCTACCGAGGGCGTCGCCTGCATCGACGGCGTGCTCGCGTCGGACGTCACGCTGACATGGCCCAAGATGCAGGTGCTCGGCTTCAACATGTCGGGCGAGATGAACCCGTTCGGCAAGATCCACAAGTCGTTCAAGGCGATCGGCTACCGGATCGAGGTCGCGGTGATCTTCCCGCAAGAGGTCCGGCTCGACGTCACCCAAGACAACATCAAGTTCGGCCCGATCACCAAGGACGGACCGTACCCTTACCCCACCGACGGCGACAACCGGGTGGTGCCCAACACGCCGTTCGCCAAGTGGACACTCGGGCTGGATTACCAGTTCAACCGCCACTTGTACATGAACACCCAGTGGGTCCACGGCATGGTCGACGAGTTCGGCGCCGGCGACTGGATCACCAAGGGGTGGCAAGTCCGAGCCTCGGGCGTCCGCTCCGATCTGGAGAGCATCGGGAGCTGCCTCGACCTGATCACCTTCTCGGGCAAGGGCGAGACCTGCGCCGAGGAGTGGCTCAAGCCGCGCCTGGGTGACTACTTGGTCTGGGGAACGGACGTGCGCTTCGCCGCACAGCGCGGGTTGCTGCGCATCTTCACGCTCTGGGACGTCGTCGGCGTCTGGAAGAGCGGCTACGACGCGGACAAGGGCGAGCGCACCCTCACGCACTACTCGATGTTCACGCCCGAGGGCTTCTCCGCGGTCATCTACCCGTCGCTGTCGTGGAACTTCGGCCAGGGCTTTCAGCTCGAGGGCGGGGCGCTCGTCCAGCTCGGACAGCCCTACAGCAAGTTCGGCGCCGCAGAGACCGGCGGTAGCCTGATCTGGACGAGGGCCCGCTACAGCTTCTGACCCTCGATCCACGGGCTGCGACGGGCTAGCCACCGCCCATCGGAGTCTCGTATGTCGCCGTTTGCCACCCGTTGCCTGCTCGCGCTCCTCCCGGCATGGCTGGCTGCCTGCACCTGCAGCGGCGCCCGCGCGCCCAAGCGCGACGTCGCGCCCGACGATGAAGCCAAGACCTACATGCTCGCGGTCGACACGCTCCCGACCTCGGTCGACGTGCCGACCGACGCGCGCGGCGGGGTGCCGATCCCCGACGTGGTGCCGATCCGCGGCCTCAAGCCCGGCCCGCGCGAAGGCCGCGGCGCGTTCGTCGCGCCGATGCCGATCCGCACCCGCAACTTCTACTTCTTCCGTCCACCGATCGGGCTGGAGATGGTCGACGACAGCGGCGCGGTCGTGCCCCACGCCTCACGGCTCGACAAGGCCGCGGCCGCCTCGACCGTGCATTGGTCGTGGACCAACGACGAGGTCCGGTTGCACAACCTCGCGTCCGCCCCGGCCGACGGCGCCTACGGCATGCGCTGGGACGAGGCCAAAGCGCGTGAGAAGCGGCTGCATCAGGGGCCCAGCGGGCTCGCCGCCGCCGCGTTCATCGCCACCGCCGGTCAAGTCGACCAAGACAGCCGCCAAGGCCTGCTCGCCCCCGCACCGGCCACGTTGACCTGGGATTTGACCGTCCCGCCCTCGGCCGACCTGAGGTTCGACGCCGCGCTGCTCACGCCCGAGTTCGGCGACCTCGCCCCGAGCGACGGCGCCGAGGTCTCGGTCACGTTGACGACCGACGACGGCACCGCCACCACGCTGTGGACCGACACGCTGCGCCCGGGACCCTTCGCGCCGGTCGCTGTCGATCTCGGTGCCTACGCGCGCCAGCACGTCACGCTCTCGATTCGGACCGCGCCGGGCGCCACCGCGATCAACGACCTCGTCTTCCTCGCCGAGCCGATGATCAGCAGCCGCCGCGCCAAGCCGCGGCGCGTCGTGATGGTGTTCGTCGACACGCTGCGCCCCGATCACATGAGCGCGTACGGGCACGACCGACCCACCACGCCCGCGACCGACGCGATCGCGGCCGCCGGTGTGCGGTTCAACGCCGCGCGCAACGTCGCGCCGTGGACGCTCCCCTCCACCCGCAGCGTCCTGACCGGACGTCAGCCCGAGGCCTGGGACGCCGCGACCACGCTCCCGCAGCACCTCCGCCAAGCGGGCTTCGCGACCGCGATGTTCGCCGGCAACATGTACCTCTCGTCGAACTTTGGGATCGAGCGCGGCTGGGGAACGCACGCCGTCGAGCTGCTCCCGCGCGCCGAGCAGCAGCTCGACAAGGCGCTGGCTTGGTGGGACGACCACGAAGGCCTCGACGCGATGATGATGCTGCACCTGATGGACGCCCATCTTCCCTACAAGGAACCCGCCAAATACCGCACGCTGTTCGCCGGTGAGCCGCCCGCGTCGCTGCCCGAGGCCGAGTTCCACCGCGAACAGGTGATGCGCGCGAACCTCAAGCCGGGCGCCGAGCGGCAGTACGTCCGCGACCGCTACGACAACAGCATCCGCTACCTCGACGACCAGCTACAGCGTCTCTACGCCGTGCTCTCGCCCGACGACATCGTCGTCTTCTTCTCCGACCACGGCGAGGAGTTCTGGGACCACGGCGGCTACGAGCACGGCCACGCCCTGTTCGACGAGCTGCTCCGCGTCCCGCTCATCGTACGCGCGCCCGGCTTGCAGGGGGTCATCGACGCACCCGTCAGCCTGCTGGACGTCGCCCCGACCGTGCTCGACCTCGTCGGCCTCCCCGCAGACGGCATGGACGGACGCAGTCTGGTCCCCGCGATGCGCGGCGAGACCGACGCCATCAGCGCGCTCGCGGCGCGTCCACAGGCCTTTGGACGCCCGCTGTACGGCGGCGAACGCTGGGGCGCGCTGAGCGGCTCGATGAAGTCGATGAGTCAGCACGGGATCACCTCGGTCTACGACCTCGCCGCCGACGCAGGCGAGAAACAAGACCTCGCCAAGGCCGACCCCGCCCGCGCGGTCCCGATGCAGGCCGCGATGCGGGACGCGCTCGGGCGCGACGTCGTCCAAGCGGTGCAGATCTGGTCGCGCAGCCTACCGCAACCTCCTGCCGACGACCTGCGCGCCGAGGTCCGCCTGCCAGGCGGGATCGCCGCCGCTTGGGTCGGCGAGGATCCCACCGAGGCGAGTCTCGCGACCGTCGAGGTCGTCGACGACACCGCGCGCATCGTCTGGCCAGCAGGGTTTCGGGGCAGCCGCAACGTCTGGGTCGTCCCCAAGGAGCCGCTCGACACCGCGTGGTCGACCGCGTCGATCCGGGTCGCTGCCGGCGCCACCTGCGCCCAGCTCGACCCCACCCGTCCCACCGGGCCTCGCGGCGTGCGCCATGGGGCGCGGGTCGGTGACCGCGGCGTCGACGTCGGTCCAGGCGTGACCCCGCTCCCGATGCAAGGCGGAACCCGCCTTTCGGGCGCGTCGCGCAACTTGGCCGCCGAGCTGGAAGCGATGGGGTACACCGTCGCCTCCGAGGGCGCGGCGGCGCCGAGCAGCGGCTCTTGGACCCCGATCCCAGCGACCTGTGCGGCACCTGCCGCGGACGCAGCCGCGCCCGCCGAACCCTGACGACCGCACGACGCGTCAGACGACCGAGACGGCGACCACGGTGCAATTGTCGCGACCGCCGCCCGCGTGGCTCGCACGCACCAGCTCACGCACGGCGGCGCGCAGGTCAGGCGTCTGAATCAGCAGCCGCCCCAGAACATCGCTCTCCATCTCGCCCCACAGGCCGTCCGAGCAGAGGAGCAGCCGGTCGCCGGCGTACAGGTCGAGGCGCGCGAGCTCGACCTCGACGTCGCGATCGGTGCCGACCGTCCGGAGCAGGATGTTGCTCTGGGGATGCGTTCGAGCGTCCTCGGGCTTGACCTTCCCGCGTTCGACCAGCTTTTGGACGTAGGAGTGATCGATGGTCAGCGGATGCAGCGCGCCCGCGCGAGCGAGGTATGCACGGCTATCGCCCACGTGCGCGATGTAGGCGTGCTGGCCCTTGTCGATCAACAGCGCCACCAACGTGGTGCCCATGTCGGTGCCACGCCGCTCTGCTTCGTCCTTGACGGCGTTGTTGGCATCGACGAACCAGCGCTCGAGGCGAGACTCCAGCTGATCGGCCCGCGCCGGCGCGCCGAGCACGTCCCATCGCTCACGGGTGGTCGCCGCCTCGGCCCGCGCGAGCGCGACGAGGGTGTCGACCGCGACACGGCTCGCGACCTCGCCCGCCTCGTGGCCGCCCATGCCGTCGGCGAGCACGTACAGGTCCAGCCCCGGACCCAGCGTCGCCCAGCGCCAAGCATCCTCGTTGAGCTGACGGGCCAAGCCGACGTCGCTCATCGCCGCCACAACGGCCGGCAGCGTCCGAGCACCGAATGCATCGATCGCCCGCTCCAGCGCGCGCCCCAGCTCGAGGCCCGTGGTGTAGGCCCCCTCAGTGGCCGCCGCGAACACCGCCGTGAGATCGGGTGCGCCGATGTGCGTGTAGGACGCGAGCATCTCGCCGAGGCTCGCGAGCACCGGCTGCAGCTGCAGCGGCGGCACCGGCCCAGACAACACGTCGACCACCGCGGGGTCGAACAGACGCACCGCGCCGTGGGGCGAGAGCAGCAGGTTGCCGCGCGTGACCGGGCCGATGACCACGCCCTGCTGCGCGAGCGCCATCACCGCGCCCAAGACGCGCTGCGCGAGCACGAGCAAGCGATGGTTGGCGAGCGGACTCGCCTCGTCGAGCATCAACCCCTCGTTGCGGTACGGGTAGACCGCGCAGAGCTGATCGTCTTGCCGAAAGACGTCGACCGGGCTCGCCACGCCTGGGTGTTCCAGCGCGAGCTGGGCGTACGCCTCGAACGGCGCGAACCCCGACGCATCCCAGCGGGCCGTCATCAGGAAGCGTCGTACCGTCAGCGCCGCCCCACAGGCGTGGCACACCCGCGCCGAACGCGGCGACTCCACGCTGCCGCAGGTACCGCACGCACGACGCGGCTGATCGGGCCGGTCGTCATGCAGGAAGTAGTAGTACCGGCCCTCGGCCATCCGCACCAAGCCCTCGACTTGGTACCGACGTCCGAGAAGCGTGCCCGGCGCGAAATGAAAGGGACGGTCACCCATGGCTACCCCATCACCGACGCAGCGCCCGATGTCCAGCCATGTCACGCGGATCGCGACGACGAACGCCAGCGTGAACGTGCGGTGCCACCGCTTGCGCGCCGCGGTCATCCTGCATAGCCCAACGCCCCTCGAAACCGGGCGGACGATGCCGCCCACCGAATGCCCGCTGGAGGCCCGATGCGCACCCTCGCCCCGTTGTTCGTCCTCGCTCTGGTCGCCTGCGACCGCAAGCCCCCCACCGACGGCGACACCGCCGATACGTCGGACACGGCGGACACCACCGACACGACGGACACCACCGACACGACGGACACCACCGACACGACGGACACCACCGACACGACGGACACCACCGACACGACGGACACCGCCGACACGACGGACACCACGCCCGCGCTCGGCACGGCCACCACGCTCGCCGCGCTCCGCGACGGGAGCGCCGCGCTGCCGCTCGGCACCCTCGTCCGCGTGACCGGCGTCGTCACCGCCGTGCGCGACAACAAGGGCTTCACCCTGCAGTCCGGTGGCGCCGCCATCTTCGTCTACAAGGGCAACGGCAACACCACGCCCGCGCTCGGCGACGAGGTCGAGGCCGTGGGCGGCTACGCCCAGTACGACGGCAGCAGCAACACCGGCGATCCGGCGGTCAGCCTCGCCGAGGTCGTGGTCGACAGCCACTTCACCACGCCGACCTACCCTGACTCGTCGATCACCGTGCTCGGCGCCGGCACGCTGCCGGCCCCCGTCGCCGTCACCCCGGCCGACCTCGCCGACGACGCCGCCGCCGAGGCGCTCGAGTCGGTCCTCGTCACCGTCTCCGACGCCTGCCCGCTCGTCGTCCTCGACGACCCGAACGGCCCGCAGGCGTTCGGCGAGTTCAACGCCGGCGTGAGCGGTGGCGACAGCGTCCGGGTCGACAACGAGTTCTTCAACCTCCCCGGCGCGACCACCGGCTTCGCCGTGGGCGACTCGTTCACCTCGTTCACCGGCCCGCTCTACTACAGCTTCGGCGCGTACAAGGTCGCCCCGCGCACGGCGGCCGACGGCGTCGGCTACACCGCTGGCGGCGCCGCCTGCCCCTGACGTCCCCCCAGCCTCGCCCCGTCGCGCGCGGCGGGGCCGCGGAGCCCCCATGCCTGCCCTGCTCGCCCTCGCCGCGCTCGTCGGCTGTGCGGACGTAAGGACCGCCGAGGACCCGTCGTCTTGGTACGATTCGGGCCTCGACATCTCCGTCGAAGAGGCGATGGCGTTCACCGACGCGCCCTACGGTCTGCCCGCCGACGGCGCGCCGAGCATGGCCTCGCAGCTCGAAGCTCCACTGACGTTTCCCCGCGGCTTTGGCACCCGCATCGACGCCGCCACGACGCCACCCGCCGACTGCGGGTGGGAGACGAGCGACACCCTCCCGGTGGAGATCACCGGCGTCGTCACGGTCCTCCCGAAGATCTACTTCAAGACCGACGGCTGCGGACGCGACGACGAGAAGTACTACGCCAGCTACTTCATCGAGGACGACACGCGCGGCGTCTTCGTGCTCGCCGACGCCAAGGGCGTCAGCTTCGACGCCGGGGACACCGTCACCCTCTCGGTTCGCAGCGTCCGACGCTCCTACGACCTCGACATGGTCTACAAGGCCGACGTCCTCGCGGTCGACCGCACCGCGCGGCCGATCCACTACCGCGAGCTGTCCGCGCCTCCCGGCCTCGACGACATCGGTCAGACCGTGCGCGTCACCGGCACCGTGGTCAGCGACCCCGACACCTTCGGCGAGTTCAGCCTCGCGATCGACGGCGGCCCCGCCTGTGACGGTCCCGGTGGGGCCGGCTGCGCCATTGGCGGCCTCGACGTCGAGCTGACGCGCCGCGGCATCACCGTCACCCCAGGCGAGCGCGTCACGCTCACCGGGCCTGTTCTGTACTCGTACAGCACCTTCAAGATCCTCGCCCTGCGCAAGCCCCAACTGCTGCGCTTGGACCCCTGACCCGGAGCCCGACATGCGTCCCCTGCTCGCTCTCGCCCTCGTGCTGGCACCCGCCGCCTTCGCGCAGGACAGCACCGCCACCGGCAAGGACATCGAGGACCGCGGGGTCAGCGTCGAGTCCTCCGAAAAGAAGCTGGACATCGGGGTGTTCTTCGAGACCGAGGGCCACGGCTTCGACAACCTCGACGTCCGCGCGCTCGACGAGACGAGCGACCAGACGATCCTCGACTCCGACGACAAGAACGCCTTCGCGTTCACCGGCGTCGGCTTGGACCTCGCGTACCAAGTCGACGACACCACGCGCTTCGTGATGGGGACGTCCTACCGCGGCTTGTGGGGCAACGACCAGTTCGGCAACACCAACAAGTACGGCGGCTTCATCTACTTCACGTCGATGTACGTGGAGTACAAGCCGAAGAAGGGCTACGCCCCCACGCTGCGCGTCGGCCGCCAACGCATGGATCTCGGCGGCATGGGCGGCGCGCGCGAGTTCATCCTCGGCGACATCGTCGACCAAGTCCGCGTCGACTTCCCGATCCCGGGTGTGGGCACCGTCACCGCGATCCCGATCGACGTGATCGGCTTGTCCGCCGAGAACGATGACGTCAACTTCGTCGGCTACCTCGGCCAGCAACGCGGCCAAGTGTTCAACTTCCGCGGCGACCGCATGACGCGGCGACACGGCGCCATCCTCACGATCGCCCCCGAGAAGGTGCCTGGGCTCGACGTCCGCGCCTACGGCTACTTCAGCCACGTCGGCGCGCTCGGTACGGGCTCGGACATCAGCTACCAAGGCCGGCTCGGCAACTTCGCCGACAAGGACTGGGTCGTGAACACCGGCGTGCGCGCCGCCTACACGATCGCCGACATCGTGACGCCGTTCGCCTCGTTCGACGCCAGCGTGGGCATCGACCGCAAGGAGCTCGTCACCAACGACGTCGACACCAACGGGTTCGCTTGGTCGGCCGGCGTGATCGCGCGCAAGGCCAAGGCCGCGCCCAAGGACGTCGGCGGCTGGGTCGAGGCCCGCTACTTCGACGCCACCGGGCCCGCGTTCGACGAGAACGGCCTGCAGTACTCGCACGGCTACGTGAGCATGAAGGCCCGCCAAGTCGGTGGCCTGCTCGCCAACCGCTTCATGGGCTGGCACCCCACCGCCTACCTCGGCGCGATGGGTGTGTACGACGCCCCGCACGATCTCGCGCGCAAGTCCGCGACGCGCTCGATCAGCGTCGATGGCGAGATCGACCTTCCGATCCCGCTGTCGATCGGCGCCGGCTACTGGTTCATGCAGGACAAGGGGACCTCGTTCCTCGATCAAGCGACCGTGGACACCATCACCACACCGTACGGCACGAGCCGCGACGAGCTGCGCGCCCAAGCGCGGACGGGCCGCGTCCTCGGCCACGAAATCGACCTGTCGGCCACGGCCCACCTCGGCGCGCACTTCGACCTGTTCGCGCAAGGCGCGGTGCTGCTCCCCGGCTCGTTCTACGGCGTCGAGGTCGCACGCGTCGTCGGCTCCGCCCTCGGTAGCACCGATCCGCAGCCGATGTGGGACGTCGCCGGCGGCGTCCGCGTGTCGTTCTGAGGCCCGCGATGCGCGCCCTGTTTCCGCTGCTGCTGGTCGCGTCCGCGTGCGCAGGGCCCGAGCGTCCTGACGAGCAAGTCGGCTACCGCGACGGCTCCGACGGCACGCAGTCGGGCGAGCGCGGAAGCGTCAAGATCACCGAGATCCTGTGGTCGGGTTCGGTTCGTTCCGACGGCACGTGGGATCCCACCGACGTCTTCGTCGAACTTCGCAACGAGTCCGCCCGCCCGCTCATCCTCGACGGTTGGCGTCTGGTCCTGCAAGGCGATGCCCCCACCGGCTGGCGCCTGCCCGACGGCCTGCCGCCGCTCGGCGTCGGTCAGCAGATGTTCGTCGCCGCCAAGTCGAGCGGGTGCTTCCCGACCCCTGACGCCGTCCTTCCTGACCTCGCCTTCCCGCAGGGCGCGCGTTGGTCGCTGACGCTGCAGGACCCGGACGAGCGCCTGATGGAGACGGCCGGCGACCGCAACCTCGAACCCTTCGTCGGCGGCTACGACCTCAAGCGCAGCCGGTCGATGGAGCGGATCAGCCTGATGTTCGGCGGCGACGGCAACCGGTCCCCGTCGTGGCACTACCACGTGGGCGCGCCGTGCCCGGCGGCGGTGATCGGACAAGATCCCGCCAACGCGGGCCTGACGTGCTTCGAGTCGGTGCCGAACAACACGAACGTCGCGCCCGACTGCCGCGGCTGGACGCTCGCGAGTCCCGGGCTCGCCAACTCCGCCGACTACTCCGGCGCGTACGCCAGCGGGAGCTTCGAATGAGCCGCCTCCCCGTGCTGTTGCTGCTCGTCTCGGCGTGCAGCCCCTCATTCGACGGCTACCTGCTCGGGGCCGCCATGATCACCGACGAGCCCGTCGAGAGCGTCAACGCGCGCTTCGCGAGCCTCGCGGATGCGGCGACCACCACGCTCGACGTCGCGCTGCCGACCTTGGATGACCCTGCGCTCGCCGAGGCGATCACCGCCGCTTGGGCGCGGGGCGTCGACGTGCAGGTCGTCACCGACGCGCAGGCGGCCGAGGCCCCCGGCGTGATCGCGCTGACCCAAGCTGGGGTCCCGCTCCAGCTCGCCGACGACGACCTCGCCTTCTTCGACTTCTCGCAGAACGCCGACGTCGCTTGGACGGGCGATCAGGTCCAGATGACGCACAGCTTCGCGATCGCCGACGGCGCCCAGTGGCTGCTCGCCAACCGCGCCGGCAGCAGCGACGACGGCCCTGTGGTCGCGGTCGATGGCTTCGGCGAGGACGTCGCTGAGGTGCTGCGCGCCGAACACATCCAGGTCTTCGGAGGCTCGGACGCCACCGCGCTTGACGCGTACAGCGCGGCGAACAAATCCGTAGGCGACCCCCGCGGCTGGTTCCCGACCGACGGCCCCGAGATGCTCGAGATCCGGTTTGGCCCGCAGGACCGCTTGATCAAGACGCTGATCGACGCGACCTGGGGCGCGCGTTCGAGCGTGCGGCTCGTGACCGAGGACATCACCGACGCAGGACTCGGCACCGCGCTCGCCGCCAAGGCCGCCGACGGCTTCGACGTCGAGGTCATCGTCGGCGCGTCGTTCGGCACCACCACCCCCTCGGCGAGCAACGCGTTCTTGGCCGCTGCTGCCGGGGTTCGCGTCCTGCAGAACACCGCGTTCGGCACGCTGCCGACGATGATGTTCGTCGATCTCGAAAAGGGCCGCGATGGCCGCTTCCACGAGCCACGCGTGCTGACGCTGACCCACCCCGTGTGGTCGGCGAGCCGCCTGTCGGGCGCCACCGAGGTCGTCACCGACCAGTACTGCGACGGGACCCTGTTCGGCCTGTCGGTGCGCGCGCTGCCGCCGACCGAGGCGATCGTCGACCTCGCGCAGACCCTGCTGCAGATTCAGAACGACGCCGTGGAGCTGCCATGAGCCGCCTGCATCGCGCCCGCCGCCTCACCGCCTGGCTCCCCGCCTTCGCTGCGGCTTGGCTCGGGTGCGCGCCCGACCCCGACGACGTCGCGAGCACACGCGGCGGACGCGTCGACGTCTACTTCAACGACCCCGGCACGCGACCCGACAACCTGTGGGAGCCCGATGCGGTCGACGTGATGATCGAAACCGTCCGCAACGCGCGCGTCTCGATCGACATGGCGGTGATGGGGTTCACCCGCGCCGAGTTGATCGATGAGCTGGTCCGCGCCTGGGACCGCGGCGTGCAGATCCGGATGGTCGGCGACGCGGCCCACGTCGACAACCTCGGCTACCTGCGGTTCCGTGACCGACACATCCCCGTGGTCGTCGGCAACCAAGCCCACATCATGCACAACAAGTTCATGGTCGTCGATGGCCGGTTCATCTTTGGCGGCACCGCCAACTGGACCGACTCCGACCTGCGGAAGAACAGCAACAACTTCTTCCTGCTCGACAGCCCGCCGATCGCGGCCGACTTCACCGCAGAGTTCGAGCAGATGTACGGTGGGCTGTTCGGCCAGAGCAAGGTGCGGCTCGATGACGGCACGTCGTACCAAGTCGGCGACACCACGGTCGAAGTCTGGTTCGCCCCGAAAGAAGACTGCATGGGCAGGATGCTGGAGCTCGTCGACGGCGCCCAAGAGAGCATCCGGTTCACGATCTTCGCGTTCACCAAGGACACACTCGGCGCCGCCCTCGTTCGCAAGCAAGCGGAGTTCGACGAGAAGGACCTCGCCGAAGGCGTGGACCTCACCGCCGACTTCCACGACCGTCGGAGCGTCGCTGGCGTGATCGACCAAAGCCAGCTTCATAGCAACGGGCAGTACCACGAGGTCTACCGCCTGCTCGGTGCTGGCATCCCGCTCCGCATGGACGGCAACGACAACTCCGACCAGCCCGGCGACTACCAGGCCGGCGGCGGGCGGCTGCACAGCAAGACGATGGTCATCGACGCCAACGGCCCCGAGCCGATCGTGATCACCGGCTCGTTCAATTGGTCGGCTTCCGCCACCCAGTCCAACGACGAGTACCTGCTCGTGATGCGCGGCCCGCGGGTCGCCGAGGCGTTCGACGGCTACTTCGACCTGCTGTGGGGCGCGGGACGGCAGATGGGCGAGTCGTTCGTCGGCGACACCCAACCCGGCGGCCACGTCCTCGCGCCCGGCGACGTCGTGATCAACGAGGTCATGTGGTACGGCGTCAACGCGACCGACGCCGACGGGTTCGACGAGTTCGTCGAGCTGCGCAACCTGACCGACCACGACATCCGCCTCGACCTTTGGCAACTGAACAACGGGCAGGACTTCGTGATGGGGTTCCCGCCGGGATCGCTGCTGCCCGCGCGCGGCCTGTTCACCGTCGTCGACCACACGATGGAAGCCTACGTCGACGGCATCCCGCAGGACGAGACCACGGCGTACGCCTCCGGCGATCTGGTGCTGAACGCCTTCAACGACAACCGGCAGTCGCGCCTCTACCTCAAGGACGGTCAGCTCGACCTGCGGCTGCGCGACCCGCGCAACGTCGACGTCGACCGGGCCGGAGACGGCGGCGCCGCGTTCTGGGGCGGACCCACGGGCGCGGTCAGCCGGTCGATGGAGCGACGGGCCACCCCCGGAGACGGCACCTTGCCCGCCAGTTGGTACGCCAGCACCGCGAGCGAGGGCCAAGGCCTGGTCAACCCCGACTTCCGCGCCACCATCCTCGCCACTCCGGGCGCAACGAACAGCGCGGAGCCGTGAGCGTGCGGGTCGTCCGGTTCGTGCGCGACGCCCGTTTCGGCTTGCACGACCCGGGCGCGTTCCATCCCGAGACGCCGTGTCGCTACGACGCGGTGCGCGGTGCCGACGTCCCCGACGGCGTCCTCGTCGTGCCGGCCGATCGGCTCGCGACGGACGACGAGATCGGCGCGCTCCACGACCCCGCGTGGGTCGCGCGCGTACTGCACGGGCCAACGGGGCCGGTCGATCACGAGACGGTGATCAGCGACCACACCGCGATCTGCGTGCGCCGAGCCGTCGGCGCCATGCTCGATGCCGTGGACGCCGCGATGCGCGACGGCGCGCGGACCTTCGTCGCCGCACGACCGCCCGGCCACCATGCGCACCGCGATCACGGCGGCGGCTACTGCCTCGTCCACCACGGAGCGATCGGCGTGGCGCACGCGCTCGCGCTCGGGGCGGAGCGGGTCGCTGTGCTCGATCTGGACGCCCACCACGGCGACGGCACCGAGGCCACGCTCGGCCACGACCCGCGCGTCTGGATCGCGAGCAGCCATGAGCGTGGGCTGTTCCCCGTCGAGAGCAGCGACGAACGAATCACCGAGGACGGGCGCGTTCGACGCATCGCCCTGCCGCCAGGCTGCGACGACGCGACGTTTCTCGACGCTTGGGCGCCCGCCCTCGCGGCCCTCACCGCGTGGCGCCCCGCGCTGATCGTCGTCCTGTGGGGGCTCGACGCCCACGTGGACGACCCGATGTCCTCGCTGGCCCTGACCGACGCAGCCTTCGCGGCGTGGCTGCACGCCGTCGTTCGCATCGCGAACGAAACCGCCCAAGGCCGGATCGTCGCCGTGCTCGAGGGCGGCTACGACCTCGCGAGCCTGCGGCGCGGCATCACCACCGCGCTCGCGACCCTACGAGGCCCTGCATGACGCCGAGCGCGCTACGCGCCGCGCTACGCGAGGTGCCGCTCGACGCGACGATGCGCCTCGGGCCGGGCGAGACAGCCACGGTCTTGGCGATCGATCACGCGCTCTTTCGTCGCCACACCGACCGGGTCGACGCGGCACGCCTCGCCGCGTGCATGGCCCACCCGCGCGCGCGGTTCACCGTCGCGAGCGTCGCCGGTCCGCGGTCTTGGCTTCCCATCGGCTACACCGCTTGGTTTCCGCTCGCGGACGCCGATCGCGACGCCCTCCTGGCGGGTCGCCTCGATCGACACCAACTGCGACCCGGCGACGGGGAGGCGGTCTACCTGTTCGCATGGGGCATGCTGCGCGCTTGGCGGGGCCACGGCCGCGCCGCCACGATGTTGCGCGCGATGGCCGCGGAGACCGCCCCCTACGAGACGCGCCTCGCCCTGCTGTTGACCCGCTCGGGCGCACGCGTCGCCCATCGGTTCGGCCTTGCACCGACCGGCGTTGCCTACGGCGACGAGGCGCTGTGGGCGACCCCGATGCTCAGCGACGCGACCAAGGCGTAAGCAACACGTCCTGGATGCGGGTCGCCCCGGTCAACGCCATCACCAGCCGGTCCACGCCCACCGCGATGCCGGCCCCATCCGGAAGGGCGTCGAGCGCGTCGAGGTAGCCGGTGTCGAGCGCGACCGGCGCCAAACCGAGCCGCGCCCGGTTGGCGAGCGCGGTCTGCATCCCCGCGAGGGCCTCGGCGCGATCGGTATGAAACGGGAACCCGTCGGCGAGCTCCAAACCCCGCGCGAACAGCTCGACGCGCGGCACGGTCTGCCAAGGGTCGCCCGGCGTGCT